>JAITJJ010000221.1 GCA_031278965.1 Deferribacteraceae bacterium | reverse complement strand
AGATTTTTGTTCTTTTTGTAGTTTGATAGAGCGATTTTCCCATTCTTTCAGCATCGGAGAACTCCGTGCCGTTATCTACAGTAATGGTTTTGAAGACTTTGGAGAACATTTCGCCATATATATCTCGCTAATGAGTTGTTTTTTATCTTAATTGATGTTAAACTTTTATAAATGCCCTGTGTGGGATTCTAAAGCGGGGTATATATAATTTTAGGGGAAGAAATTATGATAAATCCTAGTTTTAGCGGGGTTGCCTCACGCCGTGATTTCATGAAATCAATTACGGCGGTTACAGCTCTGCTAGGTCTGCCTGCCGCTATGGCGCCCAAGTTGGCGCAAGCCGCGCAAGACGAGGACAAACGTCCTGCCGTTATCTGGCTGCATTTTCAAGAGTGCACAGGCTGTTCCGAGTCGCTTTTACGCTCCGATCACCCGGATATACCCGAACTGCTCTTTGACATCATCAATCTGGAGTATCAGGAGACCTTAATGCCCGGAGCGGGTCTGCAGGCAGAACATGCCCTTCACTCCGCTATTGAAAACAACCGCGGCTCGTATATCCTTGTTGTGGAAGGGGCGGTTCCTTTAAAAGAGGGCGGCATATACTGCAAGATCGGCGGAGTAACCGCAAAAAAATCTCTTGAAGAGGCTGTTGACGGTGCCCTTGCGGTAGTATGCTTAGGTACCTGCGCCGCTTACGGCGGAATTCCCGCAGCAGATCCCAACCCCACCGGAGCGGTGAGCGCCGCTTCCCTTGTGGCAAATAAACCCCTTATAAACCTTCCGGGCTGCCCTCCCAACACCTATAACCTCCCGGCAACCATATTATATTTCACAACCTTCGGAAAACTGCCGGAGATGGATGAACAGAACCGCCCGCTCTTTGCTTACGGACGCAGGATACACGATCACTGTGAAAGGCGTTCCCACTTTGATGCAGGGCGTTTTGCAAAAGCCTACGGCGATGAAACTCACAAAGCAGGCTACTGCCTCTATGAGCTTGGGTGCAAAGGACCTGAAACCTTCGCCAATTGCAGCGTTCTGCGTTTCAGCGACGGGCTTGTCTGGCCGATCTCTATTGGCCACCCTTGCGTTGGCTGCACGGAGGACAAGATAGCTTTCCATAAAAAAATATCCGATAAAGCACAAGTTTATCACCCCGCATCTCCTTCTTGGTATCCTCCTTCCGCAGTAGAACCGCAAGGCAAACCGGTGGGCGCAATAACAACTCTTGTTGTGGGCGCAGCGGCCGGAGCCGCCATTGGTTATGCGGCGGGGAAAGGCAAATCTTTGCCCGCAACAACTGAGGAGGGAGAGGATCATGAAAAGCACTAGAAGACGTTTTCTGCAAACAGCGGCGGCGGGAATCGGTCTTACTGCGCTTTCGCCTACCCTTTCTGCAGCTTCCGAAGCAAAGAGCTTCGGTCCGGATGAAGTGGGGATGCTCTATGATTCCACCTTATGTGTTGGATGCAAGGCTTGCGTATACGCCTGCCGCAGTGAAAATTTTGATGCGGACTCTTCATCAGAATTAGATGAAAAAGCTCTGGCGGAACAGAGGTGGCACGACGCATATGAGCTTGACTACCGCACCAAAAATATCATAAAGCTTTACCAGAATCCGGATGATGTTAACGATTTTGCCTTTATAAAGAGACAGTGCAATCACTGCCAATCCCCCGGCTGCGTTTCCGCATGTCCGGTAAAGGCGATGACAAAGAACCCCGTGACGGGCACGGTTCAGTATGATAAAAATATCTGCATCGGCTGTCGTTATTGCCAGATGGCTTGCCCGTTCAAGATTCCCACTTTTGAATGGCATATGACGTTTCCAAAGATCAGCAAGTGCGAACTATGCCGTCAAACTCCGAAGGGTACTCCTGCCTGCTGCCGGGTTTGCCCCGCCAAGGCGGTAATATATGACAAACGGAGCATTCTGCTTGCAGAGGCAAAACGCCGGCTTGCCGAAAATCCCGACAGGTATATCAATAAGATTTACGGCGAGTATGACTACGGCGGCACCAACGTTTTATATCTCTCAAGAGTTGATTTTGAGAAGTTGGGGCTTCCGAACCTCCCAAACTATTCGTATGCGGGCGTATCTGAAAATATTCAGCACACCCTGTATAAAACCTTCAATCATGTGCCTATAGCGCCGGTAGCGCTCTATGCCGCACTTGCGGCGGTTGCGTTTGTTCAGCATAAACGCCGCGGCAAAAAAGACGCGGGGAATGAAGCTAAGAAAGACGGGGGTGAAAAATGAGCAGCGAACATACATATGTAAAAGCGCCGGGCAAGCTTATCACTCCCACTACGGTGATATTGGCTCTTATTGTGGCGACAGGGTTCTCCATTATCGGATACAGGCTTGTTTTCGGGCTCGGCGTTATTTCCAACCTCTCTGACGGGTATCCGTGGGGGGTGTGGCTTGCCTATGACGTGGCGGCGGGCTCTGCTTTCGCCTGCGGCGGCTATTCGGTGGCGATTCTATGCTATATCTTTAACGGGTGGAAATATCACCCTATGATCCGCTCCGCTCTGGTCACCAGCTTCTTCGGTTATGCCCTTGCGGGTCTTTCAGTTATGGTTGACATCGGGCGGTATTGGAATGCCTACGGTTTTATGATGCCGAGCAGATGGCAGACAAACTCCGTTCTCTTTGAAGTGGCGGTTTGTATAATGGGGTATACGGTGGTGCTTTTAATAGAGTTTATGCCGAGTGCCCTTGAAACGTTAAGAGAGCTTAAACCCAACTCTTTTATAAAAAAGTTGGCGGATTTTACCGCGCCTAAATTGGATAAGGTTCTGATGTTCTTTGTGGTTTTAGGGATGACCCTCCCCACAATGCACCAATCCTCTCTGGGCACCCTCTTTGTTATAACCGGTCAGCAGCTGCACCCGCTCTGGCAGACAAACCTCCTTCCGCTCCTCTTTGTGAGCAACGCCATACTTTTAGGGTTTGCGGTTACCCTGTTTGAATCCGGCTTATCCGCAGCAGGTTTTAAACGCCCATTTGAAGCTGAGGCGTTCGGGGTGGCAAAAGTAGTGCCTATCGTAGGCTTTTTCTGGCTTGCAGTGCGTTTCGGCGACCTTATATACCGAGGGCACATTTTAACGGCGTTTACTCCAAGTTTCCATATGGTAATCTTCTGGATTGAGACGTTGCTTATCACCGCCCCCATATTTATCTTTTTGGGGAAACTAAATCCGAGAAAACTCTTTTATACGGCCCTATTGCTCACCTTGGGCGGAGGGATGTATCGTATAGATGTTTATCTGGTCGGCTTTAATCCGGGCGATAATTGGTATGCGTATTTTCCGTCCATTCCGGAGGCGCTTATTACCTTTGGTTTTATTGCGCTTGAAGTTCTTGCGTATATAGTGCTGGCGCGTTTGTTAAGGCTTTTACCGGCAGTTCATACTGCCCACAATTAATACTTAGGAGAAGAAATATATGGGAAGAGTTGTTATAGATCCTGTTACAAGGATTGAAGGACATTTAAGAATAGATGTGGAGGTTGCGGACGGGGTTGTCCGCAAGGCATGGTCTTCCGCCCAGATGTTCAGGGGGATTGAAACCATAATCAGAGGGAGAGATCCAAAGGATACCTGGCTTTACGCCCAACGTTTCTGCGGGGTGTGCACTACCGCCCACGCCATAGCATCTATACGCTCAGTGGAGGACGCCCTTGATCTGGAGATACCGTTAAACGCCCAGTATATAAGGAACATAATCATTGCCTCCCATGCGGTTCAAGATTTTGTGGTTCACTTTTATCACCTTTCCGCACTGGACTGGGTGGATATTACGTCCGCACTTTCCGCTGATCCCGCCAAAGCGGCGGCGATAGCCTCATCTTATTCCGACTGGCACTTAAATAACGTTACGGAGTTTACCGCCGCAAAAAACCGCCTTGCATCGTTTGTAAAGAGGGGTAAATTAGGGATATTCGGTTCCGGCTATTGGGGACACCCCGCTATGAAACTCCCGCCGGAGGTAAACCTTATCGCTTTTGATCACTACCTACAAGCCCTTGACTGCCAACGGACGGCATCTAAGATCACCGCGATTTTAGGTGGGAAAGACCCGCATATTCAGAACCTCTGCGTAGGAGGAGTCGCCACCGCCATAAATATGGATGGGATCGCCGCCTTAAATATGGAGCGGATCGCCCTCCTCCGTAAACTGATCGCGGATATGAACGAATTTGTAAATAAAGTTTATATCCCTGACGTTATTGCGATAGCGGGTTTTTATCCCGAATGGTTCGGCTACGGGGCGGGTTCAAAAAATTACCTCTCCATACCAGAATACCCGATAGATACCACAAACACCAAGTTTCAGGATGTGGGCGGGCTTATTACTGCAGGAGATCTGAATTCCTTTAGGGAGTTCAAGGATTGGCGGGATCCGGAGCTTCGTGACAATATCTATGAATCCACCGCCCACGCTTGGTATAACAATATCGCTTCTCCCCTGCACCCCCACAGCGGCGAATCCAACCCTGCATATACTGATTTTCAGGATGACGGGAAATACAGCTGGTGTAAATCCCCGCGCTACAAAGAACTTCCGTATGAAGTGGGACCACTTGCCAGCATTTTGGCGGGCTACGCCGCAAAAGAGCCCAAGACTGTGGAAATAGTAAATTGGGCGCTCTCTACCGCAAAACTTCCGCTATCCTCCCTCTTCTCCACTTTGGG
>JAITJJ010000150.1 GCA_031278965.1 Deferribacteraceae bacterium | reverse complement strand
AGGTATCCCTGATATCCCCTGTGGCAATGGAGCAGGGCTTGCGTTTTGCCATAAGGGAAGGCGGCAGGACTGTGGGAGCGGGTGTCGTAAGCGAAATCATAGAATAACGCTTGGAGATAATAAAAAATGCAAGAACAGAAAATACGGATCAAACTCAAAGCGTTTGAGCATAAAGTTTTGGACAAGGCGGTAAAAGACATTGTCAATACCGCCCGCCGCAACGGGGCGCGCGTGGTCGGACCGGTGCCCCTTCCGAGGCGCATTGAAAAGTTTGTGGTGACAAGATCTCCCCATGTTGACAAGAACTCAAGAGAACAGTTTGAGATTCGCACTCACAAACGGCTGATCGATATTTTTGAGTATACAAATCCGACAATCGAAGCTCTCACGAAATTGGAACTGTCCGCCGGCGTGGATGTGGAGATAAAACTCTAATTTTAAGGTAGGTTTCCATGTTAAAAGGGATAATAGGAAGAAAGATCGGGATGACACAGGTTTTCACCCCGGAGGGGAATGTAATTCCCGTCACGGTGGTGGAGGCGGGTCCTTGCGTTATTACGCAGAAAAAGACCGTGTCAACCGATGGATATAATGCTATACAGCTTGGTTTTGGGAGGGCGACTCCCAAACGAATCAATAAACCGTTGGTCGGGCACTTCAGAAAAGCGGGAATAGAGCCGATGAAGCACCTTCGGGAAGTCCGCATAGAGGATGTTGACGCGTTTAATGTCGGGCAGGTTATCAGCGCAGAAATCTTTGCTGAAGGGGAATTTGTTGATATTCAGGGAATCTCCATAGGGAAGGGAACTCAAGGCGTTATGAAACGCCATAATTTTGCAGGCGGTCCCGGTGGGCACGGTTCCACTTTTCACCGCCGCGTGGGTTCTATCGGTATGAAAGAGTGGCCTGCGGAAACCCCAAAGGGCAAGAAGATGGCCGGAAGGATGGGTAACGAAAAGGTTACCATCCAAGCGCTGAAGATTGTCCGCGTTATGCCGGAAAAGAACTTAATCCTTGTTCAGGGGGCTGTGCCCGGTCATACCAACGGTGTTGTTTACATCAAAGCCACCGTCAAGAAGAAGCGGCAGGGGGATCTATAAAGATATGGCACAGGTTGAAATTAGAAATCAGTTAAACGAGGTTGTGGGAAGCGCGCAGATAAGCGATGAGATTGTCGGCGCCAAGATAAACCCCGTCCTCATACATGAAGTGGTGACAATGCAGCTTGCCTCCCGCCGCGCAGGAACCCATAAGACCAAAACCAGGGGGAATGTATCCGGCGGCGGCCGCAAGCCTTGGAAACAGAAAGGAACAGGGCACGCTCGTTCCGGTTCCATCCGCTCTCCTATCTGGAAGGGAGGCGGCGTTATTTTCGGGCCCCTTCCCAGGGATTATTCCTATACAATGCCTAAGAAAAAGGTTAAAGCTGCCTTGAAATCCATCATCAGCTCTAAGTTTTCAGAAAACCGCATAATATTTATAGACGAATTTAAGATAGAAAGCGGGAAAACCAGAGATGCGGCAAAGGTACTTGCCAACTTTGCAGACGGCGATGAGCGTTCCCTTAGAAGAGGGTGGTTTCCGAGCGGGGTGGAGGGTTTGCGGAGAGCCCTTATTATAACCGATAATTTTGATGATCCCGCCTACCTCTCTATGCGCAATCTCCCGCAGGTAAACTTTCTGCACCTGGACGGTCTTAACGTTTATGACCTTGCAAAGGCAGGAAAAATATTTATATCAGCCCGTTTTATTCCTCTTCTTGAAGAGAGATTTGCTGCTGTTAAAAGTGAAGGGGAGGAGGCTTAAACTATGATAACTCTGCACGATGTATTAAGGGTCCCCGCTATGACCGAAAAAGCCATGTCTCTGAAGGAAAAAAACAATTCCATAGTTTTTAAAGTTCATACAGATGCGGATAAAACCCAGATAAAGAAGGCAGTTGAAACATTTTTCAACGTGAAGGTTGATAGGGTGCGCACTATGAATTACAAAGGGAAAGTCAAACGTTTCGGCAGAAAGATCGGGCGGCGCAAAGATTGGAAAAAAGCCGTGGTGGTGCTTGCCGAAGGGCAGAGTATCCCGGATTTTGTATAGAGGATTAAGATGGGGATAAAAACATTCAAGCCCACCTCCAAGGGGGTTCGCTTTAAAACCGCAAGTGATTTTTCCGAAATAACCGCAAGACAGCCGGAAAAGTCGCTTACAAGGAGCGCTCGCCGTAAAAACGGGCGCAACTCCGCAGGGAGAATCACCGTCCGTCATATGGGGGGCGGTCATAAAAAGCGCTATAGGATAATAGATTTTAAGAGGAATAAAGAAGGGGTGAACGGCAGGATTGCAACCATTGAGTATGATCCTAACCGCAGCGCCAATATCGCCTTAGTGAGCTATATGGATGGGGAGAAAAGGTATATTCTTGCCCCCAACGGCGTGAAAGCAGGGGATATTGTAACAAGCGGAAGCGAATCCGATATAAAAAACGGAAACACTAAGAAGCTCTTTGAACTCCCGGTGGGAACCCTTATACATAATATTGAGATGAGGCCGGGCAAAGGGGGGCAGTTGGCGCGCTCGGCCGGAACTTTTGCACAGCTTCTCTCCAAAGAAGGTTCTTACTGCCACGTCCGCCTTCCCTCCGGAGAGATACGTTTGATTAAGTCCGAATGCCGCGCTACCATAGGACAGGTGGGCAACCTTGAACATGAGAACATCAGCCTGGGAAAAGCGGGGCGGAAACGTTGGCTAGGGATACGCCCCACTGTTCGCGGGGTTGCCATGAATCCTGTGGATCACCCTCACGGCGGCGGCGAAGGGCGCACTTCCGGCGGGCGGCATCCGGTTACTCCTTGGGGTAAACCTACAAAAGGTTATAAAACCCGCAAGAAGAATAAGCCGTCGAATAAGTATATTATTACCAAAAGGAAGTAGGAGGCTGACAAAGTGCCAAGATCGCTAAAAAAAGGTCCTTTTATAGACGAGTCGATCCTGAAAAAGGTGGCGGCAGCAAAGGAGAGCGGAGACAAAAAGCTCATTAAAACTTGGTCACGCCGCAGCACCATAAGCCCTGATATGGTTGGGCTTACATTTGCAGTGCACAACGGGCAGAAATTTGTTCCCGTCTATGTGACGGAAAATATGGTGGGGCATAAATTAGGGGAGTTCTCCCTTACCCGAACCTTCCGCGGGCATAAGAAGGAAGATAAAAAGGTTAAGAAATAGGGTGTCTTATGTTTGTTAGAGCCAAAGCCATGTATGTCAGGGTTTCAACCCGCAAATCCAGGGAGGTCGCAGACCTTGTACGGGGTAAAAAAGTGGAAGATGCCCTTAGAATATTAAAGTTTATTCCCCGCAAGGGCGCTTTCCATATTGCGAAGGCGATCCGCTCCGCGGCGGCTAATGCGGAGGAGAATCTAAAGGTTAGAGATCTCTCCAATGTTTATGTTTCCGATTTAAGGATAGAGATGGGTCCCCCGCAAAAGCGTTTTATGCCTAGGGCGCACGGAAGAGCGTCTCTCATCCGCAAACCCACGACTCATATAAAAGTGGTTCTTATGGATAAGGAGGGCTGAAGTGGGACAGAAAGTTAATCCAACCGGGTACCGTGTGGGCATTAATATTCCGTGGTCTTCTATGTGGTATTCCCGCAAGAAAGATTACCGCAAAAATTTAATCGAGGATATCAGAATCCGCAGATATTTAAAGAAACGCCTTGCCAATGCGGGGATAGCCCAGATAACCATAGAGCGCATGGGGGACAAGATGAGAATCACCCTTTCCACATCGCGCCCGGGGCTTGTGATCGGCAAGAAGGGTGATGATATAAAGCTCTTAAAAGAAGACCTTAAAAAGTATACTCAATCCTCCGTATTTTTAGCGATCCATGAAGAGCGCAAGCCGGAGCTTAACGCCACCCTTGTTGCAGAACGGATTGCAGGTCAGCTTATGCGGCGGATCGCCTTTCGGCGCGCAATGAAGAAAGAGGTATTAAGCACCATTAAAGCAGGTGCCCGAGGGATAAAGGTTATGTGCAGCGGGCGGCTTGCGGGGGCGGATATTGCCCGCACAGAATGGTATATAAAAGGGCGGGTTCCTCTTCAAACCCTTAGGGCGGATATAGATTACGGAACGGCGGAAGCACTTACTACCTACGGTATTATCGGGGTTAAAGTCTGGATATGCAACGGGGAGATCCGTGAGGAGCGCGCCCGGGACAACAGGGGGACCGAATAATGTTAATGCCTAAAAAGATGAAGTTTAGAAAGCAGTTTAAAGGCAGGATAAAGGGGAAAGCCACTAGCGGCAATACCGTTGTTTTTGGGGAGTTCGGGCTTGCCGCCGCCGAAAAAGCAAAAATCACAAGCCGCCAGATAGAGGCGGCACGGGTTGCAATAAACCGTTATCTTAAACGGGGCGGTCAACTTATAATCCGCATATTCCCCCATAAGCCGATTACCAAACGTCCGGCGGAAGTCCGCATGGGTAAAGGCAAAGGTCCGGTGGAGTTTTATGTTGCGCCGGTGCGGGAAAATACCGTTCTTTATGAAGTGGCGGGGGTTACGGAAGAACAGGCAAAAGAGGCTTTTCGCTTAGCATCACACAAACTCCCCATTAAGTGTAAGGTTATACGAAAGGTGACGGAGGCGGCAAGTGAAAGCTAAAGAGTTGAGAGAACTCGGCGTTGCAGAACTTAGAAAGAAAAAAGACGAATTGCGGGAAGATGTTTTCCGTCTGCGCATCAAGTTGTCAACGGGTGAATTGGAAGATACTGCGAAGATCCGCAGAACCAAGAAGGATATTGCCCGCATAGAGACAATACTGACGCAGGCTGAGCGGGGATAGATAAATGCAAACAAAGAGAAGAGTACAGAGAGGAGTAGTGACAAGCGATAAGATGGATAAAACCATTGTGGTTAAAGTGGAACGTCTTATCAAACACCCCCTCTATAAAAAATTCGTGAAGCAGACCAAGAAGTTTTATGCCCACGATGAAACAAACGATGCCCATGTGGGCGACTATGTTGAGTTGTCGGAAACAAGGCCCCTTTCCAAAACGAAATTCTGGCGGCTCTCCAAGGTGCTGGAACGCTCCATTGAAAGCGAATCCTCCGACAAAAGCGGAGAGACGGAGGGCGGGGCTTTATGATCCAGATACAGACCCGTTTGAAGGTAGCCGATAACAGCGGTGCTAAAGAAATAATGTGCATCAAGGTGTTAGGGGGTTCCAGAAAACGTTACGGGGTGCCGGGGGACATAATAGTTGCGAGCGTGAAAAACGCCGCCGCCGACAGTAACGTTAAAAAAGGTTCCGTTGTCCGGGCGGTTATAGTCCGCACCGCTAAGGAACGCCGCAGACCGGACGGGACCTATATTAAATTTGACGACAATGCGGCGGTTCTTATCAGCAAGAACAATGAACCGGTGGGAACCCGGGTTTTTGGACCGGTTGCCAGAGAGATAAGGGCGAAAGCCTTTCTTAAAATTGTCTCTATGGCGCCGGAAGTGCTTGAACGGAGGCGATGAGTGGCTGTTAAATATAAGATTAGAAAGGGTGATCCGGTTGTGATTATTGCCGGGAGAGATAAACTTACCCCCGCCCGCAATACCAAACTGAAAGGGGCTAAAGTAAAAAGCGTTGATATTTCCAAGAGAAAGGTCATCGTGGAAAATGCAAACGTAGCAAAACGCCACTTCCGCCAGAGTCAATCACACCCGGAAGGCGGGATAATTGAGAAGGAGATGCCGATTGACATCTCCAATGTTATGTATTGCTGCCCCAAGTGCGATAAAGGGGTTAGGTTGGGCGTAAAAGAGCTTGAGGGCGGCAAAAGGGTCCGCTATTGCAAAGCGTGCGGCGAAATTGTGGATAAGGATTAGAGGTAGATATGGTTCTCTTACGGCAAAAATATAAAGAAGAGGTTATCCCCGCCCTAATGAAGCGGTTTGGTTATAAAAATATTAACCAGGCGCCCAAACTTCAAAAGGTGGTTCTCAATATGGGGGTGGGCGAGGCGGTATCAAATCCCAAAGTTTTGGATTCAGCGGTGTCTGATATGGCTAAAATAGCAGGACAAAAACCGGTTGTAACCAAAGCCAAAAAGGCGATAGCGGGGTTCAATATCAAAGAAGGCAATCCCATAGGATGCAAGGTTACTCTTAGAAGAGACCGCATGTATGAGTTTTTGGAACGTCTTTTTAATATAGCTCTGGCGCGGGTTAAAGACTTTAGAGGGGTTAATCCTAAGTCTTTTGACGGAAGGGGTAACTATGCTTTCGGAATTAAAGAGCAGATTATCTTTCCGGAAATTGACTATGATAAAATAGATAAGGTGCGGGGGCTTGATGTGATCATTACCACCAGCGCACTGACGGACGAAGAGGGGAGAGAGCTTCTCAGAGCCCTCGGAATGCCTTTTACCGAATAGGAGGTTTTATGGCGACCACTGCGAAATATAACAGCGCTTTTGAAAAGAAAAAATTTAAGGTGAGACAGAAGAACCGGTGTCCGCTCTGCGGCAGGCCAAGGGCTTATATCCGCCGTTTTGATATGTGTCGTATGTGCTTTAGGAAACTAGCTCTTGCGGGCGAAATTCCCGGCGTTCGTAAATCCAGCTGGTAGGAGGGCAAGATGAGATTAACCGATCCCATAGCGGACATGTTGACCCGCATACGCAACGCACTTTTGGCAAGGCATACGGAAGTCAGTATTCCGCACTCTAAGATGAAGGAAAAGATAGTGGCTGTCTTTGTAAACGAGGGGTATCTGAACGGTTTTCAGGTTTTGGAAGAAGACGGGCATAAAAAGATAATAGCAAAGCTCAAATACACAGAGCACGGAAGCTCTGTTATAAGAGGATTAAAGCGTATTTCCAAGCCCGGCAGAAGGCTTTATGTAAATAACTCCAACCTTACTCTGGTTTTGGGCGGGCTCGGCAACGGGGTTGTTTCCACCTCCAGGGGGATTAAGACTGTTAAGCAGTGTTTGGTGGAGAAGATCGGCGGCGAATATATCTGCCAGATATGGTGAGGAGCTAATATGTCACGAATAGGAAAAAAACCGATTGAGGTGCCGGCAGGGGTAAAAATAACCCTTGAAGGGGAGGCCGTCAATGTGGAGGGGAGCAAAGGGAAACTTTCCCATAAGCTCCCGTCCTTAGTCGGCATCCGGATAGAAAACAATACTATTTTTGTGGAAACTAAGGTTGAAAATACTCAAAGCGCAAGTTTACACGGGCTTACAAGGACTTTGATAGCCAACATGGTTACGGGGGTTACCGCCGGTTTTGTAAAAACCTTGGATATTGTTGATTCCAAGGGCGGATATAGGGCGGCTATGAAAGGAAAAACGCTGGATTTAAGTATAGGCAAGTCCCACCCCACCATAGTGGAACCTCCGGCAGGGATAGAGTTTGGTGTTGAGGGACAGCATAAGATATTGGTCAAGGGGATAGACAAAGCGCTTGTGGGGCGTGTGGCTGCAGAGATACGCTCCCTGCGGAAACCGGAACCTTATCTTGGGAAGGGGATACGCTACCACGGAGAACGTGTGGTATTAAAAGCCGGTAAATCCGGTAAAAAATAGGAGTTGAACAGGTGAAGATTAACGAAAGAGAGCTTGGCAGACAGAAACGCCATATCAGGCTTCGCAAAAAAGTGCGGGGAACATCTGCGCGTCCGCGGCTTGCGGTGTTTAAGAGCAACCGTTATATCTATGCACAGATTATTGACGATAATGAAGGCGTAACTCTAGCTGCCGCAAGTTCCCTTGAAGCCGGGCTTAAAAGCGAGTTTGAAGGGAAGCTAAACTTAAAGAGCGCCGAGGCGGTTGGCAAACTTATATCTTTAAGAGCTAAGGGAAAGGGGATTTCCACTGTGGTGTTTGACCGCGGAGGCTTTTTATATCATGGGCGGATTAAGGCTTTGGCTGAGGCCGCCCGTTCAAACGGTCTGATTTTTTAGGCGGAGGATTGCATTTTGATTACTGAGGAAAAACAGCTTGCGGACAAAGTTGTCCATATAGGCAGAGTGACCAAGGTTGTTAAGGGCGGGCGAATCTTTAAGTTTACCGCACTTGTGGTGGTGGGCGATAAGAGTGGCAAAGTAGGCATCGGTCATGGGAAAGCCAGAGAAGTTCCGGATGCGATCCGCAAAGCCTTGGAAGCCGCTAAAAAGAATATCATATCTATCCCCGTAGTGAAGGGGAGTATCCCCCACGAAGTAGTCGGGCGCTATGGGGCAAGTGAGATAGTAATGAAACCGGCGGCTCCTGGAACGGGGATTATAGCAGGAGGAGCGGTGCGTTCCCTCTTTGAACTAGCGGGGTTGCATAATATATTGGCAAAATCTGTCCGCAGCAGAAACCCGTTTAACTCCCTTTATGCGGCTCTGGATGGGTTCAGCAAGATTCGGACTGTGGGCGAAGTGGCGGAATTTCGGGATAAGGATATATCCGAGTTTATTAAAAGAAAAGATGAAGATGAGGAGTAGCGCGTGTTTATACATGAGTTAAAGCCCGCAAAAGGGGCTAATAAGGCGAGAAAACGTTTGGGGCGCGGAACGGGTTCAGGGCTTGGCACTACCGCAGGCAAAGGTCATAAGGGGCAGAAAGCGCGCTCCGGCGGACAGACAAAACCCGGTTTTGAAGGGGGACAGATGCCCATGACCCGCAGAATCCCCAAAAGAGGGTTCAGCAACGCCCGTTTTGCTTCTGTCTATGAAACGGTAAACCTTAAAAGCATTGATAAATATTTTACTGACGGCGCCGTTGTAAATGCGGAGACCCTGAAAGCCTTCGGTCTTGTGCACGCAAACAGAGACGGGATAAAGATACTTGGAGACGGGGAATTTTCAAAGAAACTTCACTTTAAAGTGGATAAAATATCCAAATCCGCTTTGGAAAAGGTGGAAGCCGCCGGCGGCAAGGTTGAACTTATCCCCCCGTTTAAGGAAAACGAGGCAGTAAAAGAGCGTTATCTTGCGAAAGAGGCGAGGAAAGCCAAAAAACAAGCCAGCAAACAGGTTAAGAAGTAGGCGAAGGCTTAAATGAGAGCGGAGCATATATGCTGAGAAAGATAGAAAATATATTTTCAATACCAGATTTGCGCAAACGGATATTCATGACGCTTGCGCTGCTTGCGGTATTTCGGCTTGGGGTGCATGTTCCGACCCCCGGAATAGATGCGGACGCTCTGACTAGGTTTTTTGAAAACTCCGGCGGCAATCTTTTAGGTTTTCTGGATATGTTTACGGGCGGCGCTCTTAAAAAACTTACGGTTTTTGGGCTTGGGGTTATGCCGTATATATCGGCATCCATTATTTTGGAACTCTTAACCGTTGTTATCCCCCACCTTGGGGAACTTAAAAAACGCGGAACCGAAGGGCGGGAAAAGATCACCCGCTATACAAGATATTTCACCGTATTTATCAGCTTTTTCCAAGGTTTTGCCATTGCTATAGGTCTTGAGGGGATGAATGTTGCCATGCAGAGCGGTTGGGGGTTTAGGCTTATTACCGCCCTCACCCTTACTACCGGCACCATATTTTTAATGTGGTTGGGGGAGAAGATAACTTCTTTCGGGATAGGCAACGGGATGTCGCTTCTTATTATGGCGGGTATCATCGCCGCCCTCCCTGCTGCCATTACGCAAACTTGGACCCTGGTTCGGCTCTCCCAGATTCAGATTATCCCGCTGTTAATAGCGTTGGTTGTGATGGCAGCGGCCTTTTTAGCCATAGTATTTATGGAAACCTCCCAGAGGCGTTTGCCGATTCAATATGTCCGAAAGGGCACCATCGGGGCACGCTCTCAAACCGTGACATCGTATCTCCCGTTAAAACTCAATCCGGCCGGGGTTATCCCAATAATATTCGCATCCACCATAGTTACACTCCCTCCAACTCTGGCGACTTTTGTTAAAACGCCGATAACCGAGAGGATTGGGAGCTTTTTTGATCCGTCAAACTGGCCTTATTATCTCCTTTCAACTGTATTTATTGTGTTTTTTACCTATTTTTATACTTCAATTATCTTTAACCCCAACGATATAGCCGAAAACATACAAAAATCCGGCGGGGTAATACCTGGTAAGCGCCCGGGGGCTGCTACGGCGGATTTTATAGACTATGTGCTTTCCAGACTTACCTTTGTGGGTTCAATATATCTGGCGCTTGTGGCGATTCTGCCGCAGATAATAATCTCTTGGTTTAATATGCCGTTTTATTTCGGCGGAACGAGCGTTCTTATTGTGGTGGGGGTTGGATTGGATGTCATTCAGAAGATAGAGGCGCACCTTATAACCAACAATTATGACGGTTTTTTAAAGCAGGGGCGTATTCGGGGAAGGTATCATTAACTATGATTAATATCCTTTTTTTAGGCGCTCCCGGTTCGGGAAAAGGAACGCAGTCTGAAAACATAATCCGTGACTACGATGTTATACAGATTTCCACAGGCGACATATTGCGGAAGGCGGTAAAAGATGGCACCCCTCTGGGGATGGAAGCAAAAAACTATATGACGCAAGGTCTTTTGGTGCCGGACACCCTCATTGTCGAAGTTATGAGCGAGCGCTTAAAAGCTGAGGATGCTAAAAATGGCTTTATCCTTGACGGCTTTCCAAGAACGGTTGTTCAGGTAGAAGCTCTTGACGCCATGTTGGAGAAGGAGCTAAGTTACAAGATCACTCATGTTATCTCCCTTGAAGTGCCGGATGATATAATTTATGAGAGGATAACCGGGCGAAGAAGCTGTCCCGTATGCGGGAGGGTTTACCATATAAAGTTCAATCCGCCTAAAAGTGCGGAAGCTTGTGATGCCGACGGCGAAAAACTTATCTGCCGTGATGATGACACGGTGGAAACGCTATCTAAGAGGCTTAAAGTTTTCCATGAGAGCACGGCGGTTATTAAACCGCTTTATGAAAAACGGGGGATAGTTCTCTCTCTGGACGGAACCAGATCCGCCGCGGATGTATATAAAAAGATTAAAGCGTTTCTTGGGTGATAAAAGGTTGTGATATACCTAAAGAGTAATCACGAGATAGGGATAGTCAGAAAAAACGGGGCGATACTTGCTGAAATTTTTGACAGGCTCGCTGATTTTATAAAGCCGGGAGTAACCACCGCCGAGATAAACCGTTTGACGGAAGAAGTGTTTGCCAAACATAGCGCAATCCCTTCTTTTCTTGGTTACAGAGGGTTTCCCGCTGCCGCATGTGTGAGCGTAAACGAGGTGGTGGTGCACGGCATCCCATCAGCAAGGAGGTTGGAGGAAGGCGATATTGTAAGCGTGGATATTGGGGCTTACCGCAACGGTTTTCATGCCGATGCAGCGAGAACCTATCCGGTAGGGGATATTGCGCCCCCAGTGGCCAAGTTGATAAAAGCCGCCGAAGATGCTTTCTTTGCAGGGTGCAATATGGCAAAACCGGGCGGACGGGTATCCGATATCTCAAACGCTGTCCAACTTTCCGCTGAAGCGGCGGGGTTTGGGGTGGTAAGAGATATGCTTGGGCACGGGATAGGGCGCTCCCTTCATGAGGATCCTCCGGTGCCGAACTATGGCGGGGCCGGCAAGGGTCCCAAATTACGGCATGGGATGCTCCTTGCCATAGAGCCAATGCTTACTTTGGGAGATTGCCGTATCGTAACCTCTAAAATAGATGGGTGGACTTGCAGCACCATTGACGGAAAACCGGCCTCCCACTATGAAAATACTGTGGCGATAACAAGGGAAGGGTTGCAGATTTTAACCATATCTGTCTCCCCTTGACTTTTTTATGTATTTGTATATAATTGCTTCCTTGTGAATTTTGAAGCTTATAAGAGATTGAAACCGGATTATTTTAAGATAGGGAAGATATGTCAAAAAAAGGGGAAGTTATAGAGGCGTCGGGGATGGTCAGCGAGGCGCTTCCAAACGCTACTTTTAAGGTAGAGCTTGAGAATAAACATCTGATAACCGCGCACCTTTCGGGGAAGATGCGGATGAATTTTATTAGGATACTGCCGGGAGATAAGGTTACGGTGGAACTTTCCCCCTATGATCTAAGCCGCGGCAGAATCACTTACAGGCATAAGTGAGGAAATATTATGAAAGTTAGGGCAAGTGTTAAACCGATCTGCACCAAGTGCAAGATTGTGAAGCGCAAAGGCGTTGTGCGGGTAATATGCGAAAATCCCCGCCATAAGCAGAGACAAGGCTAGATAAGGCTATATAAGGAGGCTTTTAGTGGCGCGAGTAGCCGGTGTTGACATACCGAATAATAAAAAGGTTGAAATAGGGTTGACCTATATCTTTGGGGTGGGCAGACCCACAGCGCGGAAGATAATTTCCGATACCGGTATATCTTCCCTTAAAAGGGTAGGGGAGCTTACCGAGCAGGAGATTGCCGATATACGGCATTATCTTGACACCAATGTCAAGGTGGAGGGGGATCTCCGTAAAGAGATAGGATTATCCATAAAGCGTTTGATAGAGATCAACTGCTATCGCGGGGTCCGGCATAGAAATAACCTTCCCTGCCGCGGGCAGAAAACCAGAAGCAATGCCCGCACCAGACGCGGCTTGGCAGGCAAACGCGGCATTAAGAAGAAATAGGAGAATATATGGCTCAGGCAAAACGCAGCACTAAAAAAGAGAAGAAGATTGTTCCCAGAGCTATTGCCCATGTAAGCTCTACATTTAACAATACACACGTAACCTTTTCAGATCTTAAAGGCAACGTCATCTGTTGGGCAACCGGCGGCAGCGGAGGTGCGGGAGGAGCTCAGAGCTTTAAAAACTCCCGCAAGTCAACTCCGTTTGCGGCGCAATTGGCGGCGGATTCAGCCGCTAAGAAGGCGAAAGAAGCGGGGGTGTTGGAGGTGGAGGTATCGATTAAAGGTCCCGGTTCCGGGCGTGAGAGCGCTGTTAGGGCGATACAGGCGGCAGGGATATCTGTTACAGCTATAAAAGATATTACCCCTATCCCCCATAACGGGTGCCGCCCCAGGAAGCGGAGAAGGATATAATCTTTGTTTATATGGTTTAAGGAGGCGTAAGTGGCGAGATACACCGGTCCTGTTTGCAGATTATGCAGACGTGAAAGTATGAAGCTCTATCTTAAAGGGGAGCGTTGCTATAAAGAAAGCTGCTGTTTGGAAGCTAAATCAGACGGAAATAAAAAGAATCACCAGAAAGCCTATGCTCCGGGTCAGCATGGGAGCACCCCCAGAAAGATATCCGATTACGGCGTTCAACTTAGGGAGAAACAGAAGGCGAAACGTATTTACGGCGTTTTGGAAGCGCAGTTCAGGCGCTGTTTTGAGAAGGCAAACAGCGCTCACGGGATTACCGGGGAGATTCTCCTCCAACTTCTGGAACGCAGACTTGATAATGCGGTTTACCGCGCAGGTTTTGCATCCAGCCGCAGGCAGGCGCGGCAGACGGTGCGCCACAATCATATCTTGGTAAATGGTAAAAAAGTTAATATCCCATCGTTTCTTGTTAAACCGGGCGATATCCTTTCGGTTAAAGAGGAGAGTCGTAAGATTCCAGGGATTCAGCAATCTTTTGAGACCTCCGAAGGGAGAGGAGTGTTGTCGGAGTGGCTTGCTGTAAACAAACAGAGTTTCAGCGCGGAAATGCTGAGACTGCCTGAACGCAACGATATTAAATACGAAATTCAAGAATCCCTTATAGTGGAACTTTACTCCAAGTAAGCCTTGCATTTTGAACGGAACAGATCCCGCTTGAGCTTATCATGCGGCTTGTTTGCAGTTGATCGGGAGATTTTTTTATGAACGCGGTGTTAAACTATAAAACCCTTGTAAAACCTCAGGGTCTGGAAGTGATAGGCGAGCTTACCGACCGTCATGGGTGTTTTGCCGCCGGACCCTTTCAGAAAGGGTTCGGCGTAACGATAGGCAACGCCTTGCGGCGGGTGCTTATATCATCCATAGAAGGGAGCGCTGTAACCGGCATTAAAATAAATGATGTGGAAAATGAGTTTGCCAATATTTCAGGCGTAAAAGAAGACCTTGTGGATGTGGTGATTAATGTCAAGGAGCTTGCCGTTCACTCTGAAGCAGATGAACAGCGGCGGGTTTTTATACAGAAGAAAGGGATGGGCGATGTTACGGCGGCGAATATTGAGGGCGATCCGCTGGTTATCCCTTTGAATCCGAAACAGCATATTTTAACAGTTACGGATGCCGATACTGAAATATATATGGAACTCTTTGTGGAGCGCGGTTTTGGCTATCTTCCCAGCGAGGATATGGACGGCAAATTTGAAGATTTGCAGATAATAGCAGTGGACGCCATATTCACGCCGATAAAAAAAGTCAATCATAGGGTGGAAACGATAAAGATTGATGATGAAGAGTTTGACCGCCTTATTTTAGATGTCACTACAGACGGTTCCGTTAAGCCCATCGATGCCATAGGCTATGCTGCGAAGATAATTAAAGATTTCTTTACCCTCTTTGTCAACTTTGCGGATGAGTCGAGCGAGCCTGCCGAATCGGATATTCCCAGAAATGATGAGATAATCTCCGCTCTGCTTGATAAGAGTATTGAGGAGCTAGAACTCTCCGTCAGGGCTTCCAACTGTTTGAAAAATACCAATATAAAAACTCTTCGTGAGCTTTGCAGTAAGACGGATGCCGAAATGCTGAAGACAAAAAATTTTGGACGCAAATCTCTGGACGAAATAAAAAAAGTATTGGTGGAGTTGGGGCTCAGGTTGGGGCTTGTTGCAGAGGAACCGCAGGATACGGATTCTTAAATTGGAGAGTGTATATGGCGATAACAATGAATTTTAAGAACCTTAAAAGACCGAGAAACCTTGAACCCGTTGGAGAGGTGACCAACCGTTACGGCAAATTTGTAGCGGAACCTTATCAGAAGGGGTTTGGAATAACGGTAGGGAATGCTCTGAAAAGGGTACTCCTCTCATCTATAGAAGGAAGCGCCGTAGTTGGAGTAAAGATAGCGGGGGTTAAAGGCGAGTCTGTTTCTGGTATAAAAGAAGGACTTACAGATATTTTGCTTAATCTGAAGGAGGTGGAACTTTCTCTCTCTGCTGAAGAGGGACAGACTGCTTATATAAAAAAAACAGGTCAGGGGCCTGTTACGGCAGCGGATATAGAAGGCGGGGAACTCCTTGCCGTTCTGAACCCCGATCATCACCTCTTTACCATTAAGGGGAGCGCGGAAATAAATATTGAGTTATATATTGAACGCGGTTTTGGCTATGTAACTTCAGAGGAGTTAAAAGGGAAATTCAGCGATCCTAAGATTATCTTGCTTGACGCGTCTTTTACTCCCGTAAAGAAAGCAAATTACACTGTGGATAATGCACGGGTAGGGCAGAGCACTGATTTTGACCGCCTAACCTTAGAAGTTATTACAGACGGCTCCGTCAGACCGGACGATGCCATAGCCTACTCTTCGCAGATCATAAGAGATTTTATCTCCCTATTTATAAACTTTGATGAAGAAGATGAAGTTGAGGTTCAGGAAGCCCCGAAGATCAATGAAAAACAGACAGAGCTTTTAACCCGGAGCATAGAGGAGCTTGAACTCTCTGTCCGCTCGTCCAACTGCCTTAAAAACGCGAGAATTAAGACGATAGGGGAGCTTTGCGAAAAAACCGAAGGAGAGCTCTTAAAGACAAAGAACTTCGGAAAAAAATCGCTTGAGGAGATTAAAAAAGTCCTTAATACTCTGGGGTTAAAGTTGGGTTATGGGCTTGTGGAAACTAACGATAGTCAAGGAGAGATATAATGCGTCACGCTATGAAAGGAAAAAGCTTGGGGATGTCAAGAGCGCACCGGGTGGCGGTGCTTAGAAATATGGCGGCTCTGCTGATTGAAAAGGGGCGGATTGAAACCACCGTTGACAGGGCAAAAGCTCTGAAAATATTTATTGAACCGCTTATTACAAAAGGGAAGGCGGATACTTTATCCGCAAGACGGCTTGTGCTTAGGCGGATGCCGAATAAAGATGCTGTAAAACGCCTTTTTTATCATGTTTCCCCGACATTTATAAACCGCGCGGGCGGTTACACAAGAATTTTAAGAACAGGGCAGAGAAAAGGCGACAACGCTTCATTAGCCTTTATAGAATTTGTAGACCCGATAAATGAAGCACCAAAGGAGAGGGCATAACAGGCATAGCGTAACGGCATTGCAAACAGTATTGAAATCCAAACATAATTCATATATATTGTTATGTTCTAAATAATTTGGAGGCATTTCATGAGAATTTTATCTTCGTCTATTCTTTCTGTATTGTTTGTATGTTTTGGTTTTAACGCCTTTGCTGCCAATGTGGAGGACGGTTCTTTCCTTGCGAATGACGGCGGCTTTGCCTATAGGTTATACCTATCCTCCAGCTACAAAAACACCACTGACGACAGATACGGTTCCTACAACGATATATATAAAGGAACATTGGATCTCTATTACGGTTTAACCGAAGATATCACTCTTACCTTTCAGGGGATTTACACCCATAACGGCACTGAGGAGAGGAAAGGGGTGCAGAAGGCTAATCTGGCGGGATATATACGCGTTGCGGATGATGTGTTCTTCTTTGACGTGCTCTTAGGCATGAGCTTGGGCGGAATTATGGACGCCCAGATGGAGGGAGTATATACTGCCGGCGGTATGAAAATTGCACCCAGAAACTACTCCTACGGGATGTACGGGCTTATAGGCGGCGGACGCTTCGGGATGAAGGTGAGTCCGAGGTTTTCAGCGGCGATCCTCTTTGAAGCCACACACAGGTTTTCTCAAGATGACACCATAGACGCGGAGATTGATGCTACGGCGGTGGGCGGCACAAAGTTCAAAGCCAAAGGAACCTTTAAACCCCTCACCGACTATTATACCCAGCTCGGCGTATCCTATGAAGCGATTGATAACCTCTATATAAACGCAAAGTTAGGCTACCAATACTATGCGGAAAAACACCTGAAGGAAGCCTCTACGAATTCAATCAACGGCGTGGATACAACAATTGTAAACGGTCTTTCAGGGAGCACCCTTAATGACTCTTGGCATGAGTTCTCCTTTGGAATATCCGCCATATATGCCATAAACAACCTCTTTCAGATAGGACCTTACTATGAATATATGTCAGGCAAAAATGACCCCGGCGCTTTGCAAACCAAACAGCGCATGGAATACGGATTAAAGATAAACGGGGCGTTTTAAGCATGGATTGTATGAAGGTATTAATACTTGCCGGAGGCTTGGGCACACGCCTTTCTGAGGAAACAGAGCTGAAGCCTAAACCTATGGTGGAGATAGGTGGGCACCCTATCCTCTGGCATATCATGAAGATCTATTCCTTTTACGGCTTTAACGAGTTTGTTGTGCTCACTGGATATAAATCCCACGTGATAAAAGATTATTTCATAAACTATTATAACCGCTATTCGGATGTCACAGTTGATATGTCAAACAATACCTTTGAAGTCCATAAAACCCGCAACGAACCTTGGAAGGTGACGATGCTCTATACCGGGCAGGATACCATGACCGGAGGGCGGGTAAAAAGGGCGCAGGATTATGTGAAAGGGGAACGCTTTATGCTGACCTACGGCGACGGGGTTTCCGATATTGACATAAACACCTTGATAAACTCGCACGAAGAATCGGGAAAACTTATGACTATAACGGCCGTGCAGCCCTCCGGACGTTTTGGGGCCGTTGTGATCGAACAAGACAACTCCGTATCCTCTTTTTCAGAAAAACCGAGCGGGGACGGGGCGTGGATCAACGGAGGATTCTTTGTGTGCGAACCGGGGGTCTTTGATTATATTGAAGAGGGTGACGGCGTTATCCTTGAGAGAAAACCGTTTGAACGGCTGGCGGGGGACGGGCAGATGAACTCCTTTAAACATAGGGGGTTCTGGCAACCTATGGACACGCTGAAAGATAAAAATGCCCTCACCGAGCTCTGGGTTAATAACCGAGCGCCTTGGGCTAAATGGACGAGTGGCGGACACGTTGTTAGATAGTTTTTATTGTTTTATTAGGAGTTTCCAATGGCAAAGCATTTTATTTCGTTTTTAGGAATAGGTATTCCGGAAAAAGGTTACAAAGAAGTTGTGTATGATAACGGCGAAAAAACTAAATTTATTCAGTTACATCTAATAAAAGAATTTTGCAGAGATTATACAAACGATGACAGATTTACTTTTTTTGTCACTGAAAACGCTCGCAGTACGACTTGGGAACCAGAAGACGGATTAAAGTATGAATTGGCTAAGCTGGCATTGAAAAATCTCTCCAACCCCATTGATATAACTAACATCGTTGATATTGGCGACGGAAAAACAGAAAAAGAAATTTGGGGTATATTCAATAAGGTATATGAAAATATAAGGGATGACGATCTGATTATTTTTGACGTCACCCACGGATTCCGTTCACTCCCTATACTTGCCATAGTCGCCTTAAATTACGCTCGTACCCTAAAGAAATTTACTCTAAATAAGTTGTATTATGGGGCGTTGGAACCCGGAACCGATTACGGTTCGGTCATTGATCTTACCAATTTTGATCTTATTTATCGTTGGAGCACTGCTATTAGCGATTTCAACAAATATGGGACAGCGGGACCGATTAAGGATTTGCTGAAAAACGATGCCATTGATAAAGTCAGCAAAGTTCTGACTACGATTCGAGGTCAAGAGATAGTTTCAGGGAAGGTTTTTCAAAAGTGTAAAGATTATCTGGTTGAATATAAATATTCTCGGCCATACCCGCCTCCTTTTGAACCTGTATTCGATCTGGTAGAAACCAAATTGAACGCTTTTAAAACTGACAATCCGGTAGGAAATATCGTTGCATCCATAGATTGGTATATCAAGCATCAACTTATTCAACAGGGGATAACGATGCTGAGAGAAGGGATTCTTACGATTTTGATCAGTCAGGCCGGTTGCGATTACAATGATATTGAACTGCGTGATAAATGTTCAACAATGATTGGACATCATAATAAAGAGCGAACAAATGAAAGTGAAAGAGAATTGGAAGAGAGTTTGCAAGAGGGCTTGCAAAAGATTAACTCGTCTGCTTGGTATGAAGATTGCGCCAAAATCTATCAGAGCATAAAGGACATAAGAAACACCGTCAATCACGGTGGTTTTACCCCAAAAACTACGGGCGGCAAAAAAAGTATGTTCTTTAATGCCGAGGAGATCATCGGAAAATTGCAAGCCAGCTTTGGTAATTTAAAAAATACATTGAGGGAGCACAAGCTTTGGGGGGATGATATTTGAACATTTCCATTATTTCTGTTGCCGTTATGTTGCGTTGTGTCGAATGGATTTTCAAGTTATACGGCAATTTGGAGGACTTTTTAAAGGAACTTTTTATCTGTCTCAATCATAATAAAACCTATCTGGGGCACTTCTATGGAGGGAAGCTTTCCCTTGTGCCTATAATAAGTTCTGTTTTGCCTGTACGGAAAACTTCTGCAAACGGGGGAGAATTGTTTGCAACTATTATAAAATATGCTTAATCTCAACTTTTTTAAGGGCAAAAGAGTCTTTATTACGGGACATACCG
>JAITJJ010000112.1 GCA_031278965.1 Deferribacteraceae bacterium | reverse complement strand
ATCTGCTATCGCACCATAGGCTCCGGCGGCTTTGGGATTTGCCTTTCCCGAAACATAGGCATCAAGAGAAACGTTATATGTGGAACGGCAATCACCCTTTTTAGTGGGAATATAAAACGGTGGCGGATAATCTAAATCATACTGACCGAAGTATGCCCCTGCTTGCGGATAGTATCCCTGAAAAGCACCGCCGTAAGACTGCCCGCCGAAACTGCTCCCTATAGGACCGCCGAGCAGCCAGCTTACGGTTAGAAATGTCTGTGCCATAGTAGTGCCGTGATAGTGCCGTCCGGGGGCTTGATTGGGTGTAAAAACCAACTCTTCGGAAGGATTGTTGACGTTCCCCATAACTCTTGCCAGCTCATATATCTTTGCAACCGGCGTGCCGCATATTGCGGATGCCCAGTTAGGATCTTTAGGCCGCCCGTCATAGGTGCCCAGAACATAATCCTTAAAGTTGAGCTTATAATATTTGTTTATCCTATAGCCGGTCCTACCGGGGCGCGGGTCATCTATAACAATAGACGCTTCCGTGAAAGTGCCTGTGGAAGTATCAAGGATTAAACGCTCTTTCAGCTCATTGCCCACTTTATCGTATATCGGCATATGGTCTTCATCATAGCCGACGGTGTTATTATCGAGGAAGCTCGTTTTTACCAGACCTTCATCAATAAGCACCCAAGCCACCGCCAAAAGGAGCGCTGTGTCCGTTCCGGGACGCACAGGGATCCATTCATCAACCCATGAGTTGTTTCCAAAGCTGAACCACGGATCAACACAGTAGATTTTAGCTCCCCGCTCTTTTGCGGCACGCCAAGTGAGCTGGGTTGCACCATACATTGTCCATGCGTGGTTCTGTCCCCAATGAACGATGACTTTGGCTTTTTCAATAATATCGAATCTGTCCGCACTTAAGGCGCCAGAAGTTTCTATCTTGTTTCTGACAACGGGCCAACCGCCGGTGGAATTCTGTCCATACATCGGCATACTGCCGTAACCTAGCCAGTTGAGGAATTTAGGTTCCATTCCGGCAGAGTAACATAAATTCAAAATAGGCATATATTTGCCGTATTTTGTGCTACTGGAATACCCTCCCGCTATATCCGCACCAAACACCCATTTTTCACTATTTGGAACATAAGTTTCACATATACGCCTGCTCTCGGAGGCTATTGTATTTATAGCCTCATCCCAAGAGATACGCACCCACTCGTCTTTCCCGCGAAGGTGGGGAGTGGAGTTTGCGCCGCCGCCCGGTTGCCAGTTTTTGCGTTTCATAGGATATTTAAGCCTGTCAGGGCTGAATATTGACCATCTCATTGAGCGCCCTTTAATGCAGGAACGGAAGACCGGATAGTCTGGGGAGTGCGGGTGGTCATCCTGTGTTTTCTGACGCACGGGGATTCCGTCCACCATATATACTCGGTTTACACACTGGAATTTGGAACACTGCGGACACGATACGCTTACCCACTTCCCGCCGCTTAAAAGCGAATCCGGTTTATCCTGCGGACCTCCGCCGCCCGCGACAATAGTCTCATCCCCGCCGCCGGAGCCGCAGGCGGTCAAACCGCTTGAGAGTGCTGCTGCCGCCGCGCTCCACTTCAAAAAACTCCGCCTTGTCAGGCTATTTTTGTTCTTGCTCATTTCTTTCCTCCTTATATGGCAGAAACGCAAAAATATATAAATTTATAAAATTCAAAAAAAGTATAAAAACGCCGCACAGTTTTTGCTGTGCGGCTTCGGGGTTAATACCCGCTGTTGCCATCTGTTTCGGACAGCGCAATTTTTGCCGGGCATCAAAATTGGGCTTCAAACACAATTGTTTTGCAGTATTCAAAATATACTCCATCTCTTTCTCTTAAAATCAATCAATGTTCTATAAAATTAAGGAACAATCATCTCCGCAAAATTTAAATCAAGAGAGAGGATAATTGGATAATTCTATAAGCATAAGAAGATTATCAAAGAATTCGGGTAATTCAAAAGACAATTAAAAATATTTTAAGGAACAATTTAAAATAGTGCATACAATATTAAAATAAAAAGGGAACAATAAAAAACTAAAATAAATATAACGAAGTTATAGTATTCTAATTAAATCTTTTAAAAATCAGACGCATCCGGAGGGAATCGCTTATGTCCTCATGGATTTTCGGGCTATCTTTGACAAAAGCCTGACGGCATCAGGCATCTCGGAACGATTAGATGATGCTGTGCTTATAAAAACGGAGTTCTTTTCAGCAAAGGCGTATTTACTGTATTCAGCTACCGTAAGCCCCTCACTGTTGGCGGCGATCTTTTGAGCGTCTATATAATTAGGGAATTTTACCCAGAAGAAAACCTTTGAATTCCTGTCCCAAACCGCAATATCACCCAAGTATTCGTCCAAAAGGAGATTAAGCTCTCTCCCCCTCTCCTCTAGTTCATTTTGCAGATTAGAGATGAAACCTTTGCTGCCGCCTGTAAGGATTTCATAGATTGCCTGATGAGGAATTATCTCCGGCATCATGCATATAGAGATGTTTGAGAGGTTAAGCCTTTCAATGAGCTCTTCGGATGCGGCTATCCACCCCGCATCTATAAAAGCGTGGGTTATATCCGTGAATGTTCCGATATAAAAGACTATCCCGTGCTTATCAAACGCCTTTACCGGAGGGAGTGTCTCCGAGAGGTAGCCCCTGTATTCGTCTACCTCAATAATGGGGATCAGGTTCGTATGACAGAAGTGGTATAGCTTTTGCCGTTTCCCCAAACTCATTTGAACCCCCGAAAGGTTAAGCTCCGGCGATATAACTATAAACGCCTTCTCACCCTTTCTGACCGCTTCGGAAAAGTAGTCAAGGTCTATACCTTCCCTGCCGCTCGGAACAGCTCTTTTTATCAAACCCGCCATATCAAAGATCCCCGAAACATCCAGCATCGACGGGGAAACATAATAGCATACTGTTCCCGGCGAAAAAAAGGTAAGAGCAATAATAAGGAGGGAGTGGTAAGCGCCTCTGGTTGGCAAAACAGAGCCCGCAGGGAGATCAACCCCGTAGGAGCGCATATATTCCGCTATCGTTTCCGCATATTTTTCAAAATGTTCCTCCGAAGGGATGACAAGGTGTTCATACGGCAGATCCAATACCGCTTTTTTCAGCGCATCTTTTAACATCGGCAGATAGCCGAATTCTGGGGAGAGCCCCAAATTTGAAAGAACATATCTTGACCGAGTTTCTCCGTTCCCCCTGCGAGACTCTGAAAAGCGCTTCAAAAGCTCCACAGGCAGGCGCCCCGTTTTGTTAAAATAGTTCTGCCAGTTAAAAGCGTTGGGATAGAACGCTTTCCACGCCTCTTCCATAACAAAGACGCCGGACTGCGGGGAGATATTCACAATCCCTCTGTTATGAAGGCGCTCCATGGCACTGCCCACTGTATGCAGGCTTACTCCGAAAAGCTCCGAAAAAGAGCGGTAAGTCGGCAGCTTTGTTCCGGCAGAAAGTTTCCTCTCCTTGATATACGCTGCAATCTTGTCGGCCGTTTCCCTGTATAGCATAATTCAAACCCCTTCCCCTGCGGATTTGCCCGCCATATGTAAAAAAGCAATCTTTCAGGAATAAATGCGGCAATTCTCAAAAGATATACCGGCAGCGATGACCCCTAAATTCCCTTTTATTATTATATAGTTATGTGCTTCAACCTGTCGCTTTAAAAGGAACGTTTAAAGTGCTCACTTAAAATGTCTGCATGTTACAAATTTTCCGAACTCAAAAAAAAGCTATAAAAACCTCTTATTACTATACATACAAACTTTTTTTGCGCAAGCGGTTTTTCAAAGAGTGGTTCGGAAAAGTGATCACTTTAAACGTTGGTTTTTTATAGACAAAATACGTTAAGAGCGCCCTTAATTTATAGCCGCTACGGGATATCTGAACACCTAAACTATAACGCTTTTTTGCCCGTGAACTCCAAGTATTTGACAGAGATGATAACGGCGGTATCAGCCGCTCGCACTCTTAATTTGACAGAAACAGGTGGAGCGTTGAGGGGGCATTGGCAAAGTTCAATAAATATGAAAATAATAAAATTTCTATTTTTATAAATATTTTAACGGCTGAACGGCAAAAAAAATAATAAAATAATAAAAAAAATTAATTTACTGCTTGATTTTTTTTTCAATCAGTGCCATATTAGCACTCAAGAGCGGTGAGTGCTAACCGCAAAAAAAATAATATATGGAGGCTTAGTTTATGGCAAATATTCAGCCATTGCAAGACCGTGTTCTGGTTCGCCGTTTTCAAGGCGAAGAAAAGACTGCTTCCGGCATAATAATTCCGGACAGTGCAAAGGAAAAACCCCAAGAGGGGGAAGTTATCGCCGTAGGGCCGGGTAAAACCCTGGACAACGGAACAAAATTAACCCTTACCGTTAAAGCCGGCGATAAGATACTTTTCGGCAAATATGCCGGCAGTGAAGTGCGCCACAACAACGAAGATTTCCTAATCATGCGCGAAGACGACATTTTAGGGATCATTAATTAAAGGAGAAAAAATCATGGCAAAAAACATTACTTTCAGTGAAGATGCCCGTCAGTATATTTTAAGGGGCGTTGATAAACTTGTTGATACGGTTAAGGTAACCATGGGGCCTAAAGGGCGCAATGTGGTCATTGAAAAGAAATTCGGCGCCCCCCTTATCACAAAAGACGGCGTAACCGTTGCTAAAGAGGTGGAACTGAAGGATCCGATTGAAAATATCGGCGCCCAGATGGTTAAAGAAGTCGCCTCTAAAACAAGCGATATCGCAGGGGACGGTACTACTACTGCAACTGTTCTTGCTCAGGCGATATACCGTGAAGGGATCAAAAATGTGGTGGCAGGCGCAAGCCCAATGGAAGTGAAACGCGGGATTGATAAAGCCGTTGAACGGGTAGTTGAAGAGTTGAAAAGGCTCTCTAAAGATATTCAAGGTAAAACTGAGATTGCACAAGTGGGGGCAATTTCCGCCAATAACGATCAAGAGATAGGCAAAATCATTGCCGATGCTATGGAAAAAGTTGGCAAAGACGGCGTTATCACCATTGAAGAAAATAAATCCACCGATACAGTGCTTGACGTAGTGGAAGGGATGCAGTTTGACCGCGGTTACCTCTCACCATATTTTGTTACAAGTCATGACGCAATGCAGGCTGTTTTGGAAAATGCCTATGTGCTAATCCACGAAAAGAAGATATCCAGCATGAAGGATATACTTCCCATCCTTGAACAACTTGCGAAACAATCCTCTCCGTTCCTTATAATTGCGGAAGATATTGAGGGTGAAGCCCTTGCGACTCTGGTACTGAATAAACTCCGCGGCACTCTTAACTGCGTGGCGGTTAAAGCTCCAGGTTTCGGCGACCGCCGCAAAGAGATGCTGAAAGATATTGCAGTGCTGACAGGCGGTCAGGTTATCAGCGAAGATCTTGGAATTAAACTTGAAAATATCTCCCTAAACGATCTCGGCAAGGTTAAAAAGATCGTGGTAGATAAAGACAATACCACGATAGTTGAAGGCAGCGGATCTCAAGATGAAATAAAGGCGCGCGTTAACCAACTCCGCAAACAGATTGAGGAAACAACCAGCGAATATGACCGCGAAAAACTTCAGGAACGTTTGGCAAAACTCGTTGGAGGGGTTGCCGTTATTAAGGTTGGGGCTGCCACCGAAACCGAGATGAAAGAGAAGAAAGCCCGTGTGGAAGATGCCTTGAACGCCACAAAAGCAGCTGTTGAAGAAGGGATAGTCCCCGGCGGCGGCGTTGCCCTTATCCGCGCTATGACAGTTCTGAAAAACTTCAAAATCTCCAAAGAACAGCAGATCGGAGTTGAGATCATCCGCAAAGCTCTTGAATATCCTCTGCGCCAGATTGTGGAAAATGCAGGCTATGAAGGTTCCATTGTGGTGAATAAGATTCGCGATGCCCGTACTCAAGCCTTTGGATTTAACGCCGCGACAGAAGAGTATGAAGATCTTCTTAAAGCAGGCGTTATAGACCCCACAAAAGTCACCCGCTCTGCTCTGCAAAATGCGGCGTCTGTCGCCGGTCTTATGCTTACCACCGAAGCCGTCATCACCGAAATTCCGGAAAAGAAGGAAGCTCCTCTCCCCGGCGGCGGTATGGGCGGTATGGGCGGCATGGATATGATGTAAAAAGTTGAAAATACACAGCTTTAGCATACTTTAAAGAGGCCGCTTTTGCGGCCTCTCAGCGTGCAGAAAAAGTGTGACAGCAACGCCTTTTG
>JAITJJ010000216.1 GCA_031278965.1 Deferribacteraceae bacterium | reverse complement strand
AAGACATATTATTGGGAAGTCTGGCACGGTTCGCAATAGAGCAGGACAACAGCAATACTCGTCATTATCTTGGGCGATTTACAAGGCGCGCTAAAGTCGTTTCCAAGAAAATCGAAATGGTTGATTTGAGTATAAAACTTTGGGTTGCACTTACAGAGCCGGAAACTTTAGTTGACTTTAAAAAAATTGCACTCTCTATCTATAAGTGAAAACTATTAAATTTTCGCCGTTATTTAAAAGACAATACGGAGCGCAGTGCCGCAAATAACTTTGCTCTGCGGCTTTACTTTTACGGTTGTAGCCTATTGGTCAAGCGACGGGTGTTTTTGCTTAAAGTCTTCCATTATCTGCAATACCCGCAGTTTTTCTTCCGGACTGAGGCGGCTTTCCGCATATGCAATCCCTTCCTGGCTTTGGGAGAGGTAGAGCCATACGCTACCGTTTATAATATCAGCCGTTCCAAGCTCCCCTTTTACATATATGCGCCCTATCTCCTCCTGCGCTTTGTTAAAACCCGCAAAAGCAGCTTTTAAATAGTATTCAGCCGCCGCTGCAACATCTTTTTGAATGCCGGCTCCCGTGTAATACATCTCCGCGAGGCTGTATTGGGCGAGGGTATAGCCTTGAACCGCCGCTTTTTTATACAATTCCGCCGCCTTATCCAGATTCTTGTTAAGATAGTGCCCGTCATAGTAGAGGTTAGCCAAACGATATTGCGCACGGGCATCCCCTAACTCCGCCGCCTTTATAAAGAAACCGATAGCCATACCGACATCTTTTGCGACCCCAAGACCGTTCTGATACATAACGCCCAAACTGGCAAGCGCCTCTGAATTGCCGTGTTCAGCCGCCCTGCGGTAATAGTCCGCTGCCAAACCCCTGTCCTGCGGAACCCCGCCACCGTTCTCCAGCATCTTTGCAAAAGCATTAAGAGCCTTTACATAGCCTTGCTGTGCAGCTTTTCTAAAAAGCTGTGCAGCCTTTTCCTGATCCTTTGCCACCCCTTCGCCTCTAAGATATAAATCTCCCAAGGCGTATTGGGCTTTTGCCAATCCTCTTTCAGCCGCTTTTTCGTAAAGCTTGGCGGCTTTTGCACAGTTCCTTTCAGCAGAGTAGCCATTTTCAAGGATAACCGCAAGGTTATACGCCGCCTCCGGATCCCCTGCCCTAAGTTCATTTTCAAGCTCCCTTGTAATATCGGTATAGCTTACTAAAGATTGTTCATCGGCATATAATGGGGGGCTTTGTGCAGTTGCCGCCGGGGTGAATTTCGCTATAGGCTCAAGAGGCGGCTTGTCAGGCGGTTTATCTGGAACTTTCTCCCGCGTTTGCGTAACACTAAGCTCATCCGCCCTGCTATACCACATTTTAGCAAGGGCGGCATCTTGAGTGACGCCTTTTCCTTCTTCATACAACTTGCCAAGCATATACTGGGCGGAGGCGTCACCTGTTTTAGCCGCCTTTTCAAACCATTCGGCGGCAAGGCGGAATTCTCCGTAAAAATTATATGTATTTGCAATTTCAGAGAGTATTTCGCTGCCGCCCAGTTCCGCCGCCCTTTCAAACCACTCCCCTGCAAGGAGATATTTTTTCAGCTTGAGGTATATAATCGCCAATTCAAAACATGCAGTAGGTTCCCCCTGTTCGGCGGATTTTTGAAGCCATCGGGCGGCGGCCTGATAATCTCCGTTGACGGAGTAGGTCACCCCAAGCCCGAATTGGGCGTCCTTATCTCCGGCTTCAGCCCTCTCCAACAAAACGGGATCAATATATGCAGTATGACCGTTCATGCAAAATCTCCGTTAAGCTCCGCAGTGCAGAAAGGGGCGAACCCCTAACGCTTTTTGCTGCACATTTGCAACACTCTGAAGTTATTAGTATAGTTGTTTAATCATCTTTTTTCAAGCGGGAATTCCACAGCTAGTGGGGAGGGGTAATGAAATCCGCAATTAACTGAATTTAGCTTTGAAGGAATTTAAAAATTGACTTTTGCAGTTGATAAAATTGAACAGCCCCCGGCATCAATGACCAGAGGCCGTCTTTCAATTAATGAAGGTAATGCAGGCTGGCCGCTCAAAAAAAACTATTTTATCCCCAGCCTCTTATCCGCTTTTCCCCTCGTAACGCTTAGGGTTTCGCCTGTTTCGGCATCTATCAGCTTCAGGTATATCTCAAAGGCGTCATCTTTAATATAAACGCTGCCCGTGATAAGGAGCTTTGCCCCCGACAACTCCCCCAGCTTAATTATGCTTGCTTCGTCCGCAAGCCCGGAGAGATTGAACTTTATCTCATTCAATATCTTTTGCAGGTCTTTGCGTTCAACACTTTTCCATCCTTTGTATTCCGCCGCCGCAAAATACAGTTGATCCGTAAAATATTCCGCGTTGCTCAGAGCGGTTTTATCCGTTGTATCCAGAGGGATCACCGCCGCAGTTGTATCTCTGGTGATTAATAGGGGTGAATAGCTTGCAAGCTGCGCAACCATAGAGGAAAAGAGCTCTTTTAATATGGATATCCCGTCTTTGCCGTCCGATGCCTCAAAATAATCATCCTTTTCCTCAAGGGGTTTGCCGGAATATGCGGCTATATCCTCTTTTGCAAAGCGGATTATAATCGTTTCCAATTTATCGGACGTGTAATTTTCTCCCGTATGGTGGCTGACGCTTCCGGGCGCTCCCCCTTCGCTCTCCCCCCTCTCACCGTAGGTTAGGAATATGTATTTCCCCATTGTATACTGTGCGCTCTGGCGGAGGTTTATCTCCCCTTCCACCGATAGCCCGCCGGTGCCCACGGAGTGGATTCTAATCCCTTTTGCCCTTGCCAGCTTTGCGCTTTCAAGGAGGGTGAACTGCTGGCCGTAATCAATATGGGCGGGGGCGTCCGTTATGAGGAATATCAGTTTTGCCCCGCTGTCTATCCATTTGGGACCCGTAAGGGCGGCTTGCAGCGCCGTTTGCATATCTTCCGGCGTGTCGCCGCCGCCTGACGCGGAAACTTTGGAAACCGTCTTCTGAAACTCTTTGACATCGGAAGTAAAAGGGATTGTCTGTGTTATATAGCTGTCCCCCCTGTCCTTAAACATCACCATGCCAAAGCGTATATTAACTGTGAAAGGGAAGGCTTGAAGATTTTCGTGAATGATAAGCAAGGTGCTTTTTAACCTTTCAATCTCCTCCCCCATACTGCCGGTAGTATCAAGAACGAACAGAATATCCGCAGGCATGGCGGCGGGAATTTTCCGTTTGACAGGGAGTTTGAGAATCTGCTCCCGCCTGTCCCCCCGCTTTGCGGTGAAATCTTTGCTTACCCCGTTATATGAGGCGGAAACTCTGTAAGCATCCTCTTTATATTCGCTCGGAAAGAAGAGGGTTAGCCCGTCTGAAACGGTTTTTGCCGTCATAAGCTCTTTTGAGCCCGCGGAAACTTTTATTGCGGCATCAGGAAGCGCTGCTCCAGTCTCGTCCGTTATTTTAAATATTATACGCTCTTTTACAGGAAAGTTTATCTGCGGGACAGATTTATATTTCTCCAAAAACTCCAGATACGCGTTAAACTGTTCGTTGTCGTCTGCAAAGGCGGCTTTCAACCCGGAACGGGCAGGAATTGAAGGTGCGGCAAGACGGGATACGGAACCGGCAGAATCCTTTGTCTCTGCCAAGGGCGCAGATGCCGAAACAGGGGGTGCTTCAGATTCCTTAGCGTAAACATCCTTATCTGCCGCCGAGCTTTCCTCTCCGCTTGTTTCCGCCGTCTTTTCCGGCACGGGTACAGAGCATGAGAAGAGAGATAAAAGAAAGGTTATGAGGATGAGTTTTATGATTCGGCGCATATTATACCTCAAAAATTACATAATAAGGACGGACGGTCATATTGTTGAAAAACTCTAACCAATTCCAAGATAGTATAATACTTCCAGAGCACTCAGGAAAATGCTGTGAAAGGGCGGTATATGATAAGCCCTTCGATTATATTTTTTAAAGTCTGGAGAGGTTTTACCAAACGCTAGAGAATCATATACGCCCAAGCGTAATTGGTGTTTCCCTTTGTTGCGTTTGAGCAGTTATACTTTTCGGTAGTGGTGTTTATCCAGTGATTAACTTCGGTTTGA
>JAITJJ010000215.1 GCA_031278965.1 Deferribacteraceae bacterium | reverse complement strand
GTAAGTGCGCCCGTGAAAGCTGTTGAGCATGGTAATTATACGCGGGCGTTTCCCCCCAAAAATGTTATTGTTATAGATACGTGCAAGTTTTATCGCCGCTTCGTTAGCTTCCGCACCGGAGTTGCAGAAAAAAATCTTCCCGTTAAAAGAGAGGCGGGAAATCCTCTCTGCCAAAGCCTCCCCCAAGTCAGACATAAAGAGATTGGAAGTGTGCCAGAGCTTATCGATCTGCTGTTTTACTTTTGAGAGAATATAAGGATGGGAGTGCCCGAAGTTGGTTACGGATATGCCGGAGGCACAGTCAAGGTATTTCCTGCCGCTGTCACTGTATAGGTATGTTCCCGCGCCCTTAACAAAGGTAAGATTATAGCGCTGATAGTTGTCAAACAAAAACATATTTGCGCGCTTTCTCCAAATTTATAACATTTCATTAGCACAAATAAAAGGTGAAGTAAAGAGTATTTAATTAATATTAATGTGTGTAACTATACGGCAAGCTGCCCCGTCCGCTGCTGGGCGATCCGCGCCCTAACACTATGCTGGAGCAATTCAATGGGCTAAAGCCTGCTTCAGAGTGTTTAGAGATGAAACAGCCCTCTGCAAGGCAGGTTTACTCTGTTTGCCATCTGAGTATCATGACCGAGTTATTGTCGTCCCAAGCCCAGATATCGTCGCTCCACAACAGCGTTGAGGTGTAAAAAGTTAAATTGCCGCGTAATTGCAGTGATGGCGTTCCATCCGCATCCGGCGATGAAATATTGTCAGCCTCGCTGGAGAAGGTAGAATTATCTGGGGCATAATTTGAGTTAAACGCAATAATAGAACTAGATAGTGCGCCTCCCGCTATTAAACCGTGATAACCGCTGGCTGGGGACGAAGAGTAAGCAGATGAAATAGTGACGTAAGGAGATAACATAACATTATTTTCAATACTTACTTGCGTTAATTTTTGGTCTATACGCCCCACTATCCCGACCCCGTACGATCTGGAATCATTATCGGTGAATGTTCCGTTATCATCAGCCTCTATTTTCCCAAGTTGAAATTATTCTTTATTGTCATCGCAGATGTATTATCGGAAATTCCCTGAGTATAGCTGACGATACCACCCGCATAGCTGTCGCCGTTGATATGATTAGTTTCGCTGTAGACGTCTCCGGTATTATAATTATCGGAAAAGTAAGCTACGCCGGAGTCTTCATAATAAACAATTCCGAACAAACCTCCGGAATAGCTTTCCCGAAGATCGAGTACGCTTCCGCTCCCTGCAATCACTGCCGTAACGTCTCCGGTATTGCAGCTCTGGCTGACACTGGTTCCTTCGGAATGACCCACAACATATCCGGCTAGACCGCTTGCCCACACTTCTTTCTTCTGAGAACCATTATCGGAAAAGTTGAGGTTCACATTTCCAAGAATATTCGCATAATTACAGCTTTTGTCAATATTCACCGGAGCGCTGATGGAACCGATAAGTCCGCCTGCGTAGAGGATACGACCACTTATGCTCTCGGCATTTATATATCCTCTGTTTAAGGCGGAAGTTATGTTTAGAGTATAATAACCAGAAGAACCGCTTCCTATTGTTCCCCCCAAATATGAGTCGCGAGTCAAGTTGTCGGGGGTGTCCGCGGAAAGATCAACCAGATTGGAGGTGTTATATATGTTTAAGCGGGGCGCCCGCCCGAAAGTGTATGAAGAAGTCTCAATGGTTCCTGCGATACCCCCCCCCGCCGCAAAGGGCGAGCAGGCAGGGCATGTGGCGGATACTTTCCCGTTGCCGGATGGCACCATTTTGCTGGTTTTAACATTATCTATTGTAACGTTGTCGGAGGCGGCGGTAAATATAACCATACCTGTGAGGATTCCTGCAGATGGCCATTCATTGATCAGCTTTATTCCTTCGGGGCAAGGTTTATTTTAAGATCATGTATCCCGCTCTGCCCGCCTATCGCCCCGAAGAGCCCGGCAATCCCGCTGCTATTGTCGTCTATGGTGAGGTTGTCCACACTGTAGCCGTTGCCATAAAGTTCTCCGGTGAAAACATAACTGTCGTCCCCTATCGGCATCCAGCCGGAACCGGACTTATAATCCTTATAAATCTATATCCCGCATCAGTTTATATATTGCTGAAAGGTTATCCCTGATATTATTAAATTCAGTCGCGGTGTATATCTCCGTTCCCTCCTCCCATACGGTGGAAAAGACGGCGCTCCCGTTCACCTGATAACGCTCTCTGGGTCTGAAAAGCTCCGTTCCGTCGTCCCAGCCGGTAAGTATCCGCCCGTCGTCCTTTCTATACTGACAGTAAGAGAAGTGAATGTCGGGAAGGGTGATGTAGCTGCCTATTTCCGGCGAAACGCGAAAATCAGCTATCTCCGTGCCATTGTCGTCATTAAAGGATACTGAAGCAGCGCCAGCCTGCGGATACCTGACGCTTTCGCTTCTATAGATATCCGATTTTGCGCTGTAGCAAGAGGAAGAATACTTTCCGTCATCCCCGCCGCCGTCCGAATCGCTCTTTTCACAGCCGGAGACAAGGAGAGCGGAAATAATGACAGATATTAAAATAAGAAAAAAGTTAAAATGCCTCATAAAGATTTACCGCTTATGCCAACTTTTATACATCCCAACAAAGCATCTGCCGGCAGTTTATCTGCTGCATACTATATTTTAACTACAGTATGCGTTTATTGCAAAAAAATACAACACTTTTATGCAAAGTGTTTGCCGAAAATCGCTCTCCTGCTGAAATTAAGATAAATTATGCCGGTTTATTTTTATTTCTTTTATCCGTTTTTTTTGTTAGTATATCATTATTAGTATTCTAAATTTATCATATGAGGTATAACATCATGCATTTTGCGGTATTGGCGGGAGACGGAATAGGTCCTGAAATAGTTGCACAAGCGCTTAAAGTATTCACGGCTGTGGCAAAAAAATACAGATTAAATATCGGATATACCGAAGCATTGGTGGGCGGAGCGGCTTATGATAAATACGGAACCCCTCTTCCAAAGGAAACTCTGGAGCTCTGTGAACGCTGCGATGCAATCCTGTTCGGCGCTGTGGGCGGTCCCAAATGGGAAAATCTGTCTGCGGAGCTGCAGCCGGAGAGAGGAAGCCTCCTTCCGCTCCGCAAGTTTTTTGCCCTTTATGCCAATTTAAGGCCGATTAAGCTCTACCCATCCCTAACCGCATCTTCACCCCTTAAAGATAGTATTGTAAACAGCGGGGTCGATTTTGTTTTTTTCAGAGAACTTACGGGCGGGTTATATTTCAGTCTTCCCAAGCAGATTGCAGATGACAGAAAGAGCGCTGTAGATACATTGCGCTATTCGGTTAAAGAGATAGAGGCCATAGCAGAATTTGCCTTTGAAGCAGCGCGAGCAAGGCGGCGTATCCTCACAAGCATTGATAAGGCAAATGTTCTTATGACCGGCGTTATCTGGCGGGAAACCGTAACCGCTTTGCACGAGAAAAAATATTCGGATGTAAACCTCTCCCACATGTATGTGGACAACGCATCCATGCAGATAATCAAATACCCCGCCCAATTTGACGTTATCCTTATAGAAAACACCTTCGGCGATATTTTAAGCGACGAAGCCGCCGCCCTATCCGGATCTCTGGGTTTAACCCCCTCTGCAAGCCTCAATAAGAAGAAGTTCGGGCTTTATGAACCGATAGGCGGCAGCGCTCCGGACATAGCGGGACAGATGATTGCCAATCCCATATCCCAGATTCTCTCTCTGGCGCTTATGCTGCGCTACTCGTTCAACCTCCCCGAAGCGGCGAAAAATATAGAAACGGCTGTGGAAAGGGCTCTTGCATCAGGGGTGCGCACTAAAGATATATATACGGGTTCTCAGGGGGAAATCCTTGTCAATACGGCAAAGATGGGCTCAACCATAGCGGATAACCTGTAATATTCGGGAACCATCTTGTTCTGTAAATTTATGCACAGAGAGTTAATTCTTGGTCTCTCTCCCTTCTTTTTGATTGCTTTTGCACTTTTTGCCGCACTCTTCCGTTTTTTCCCCAATATAGACGTTGCGGCAAGTTCCCTCTTTTTCAGGGAAAACAGCTCTTTTCTCCTTGAAAACTCACCCGTAGGGTTTGCGGTTTATTACGGGGTTGATGCGGCAGCAACAATTTTGACTCTCTTTTTTATATTTTATTTAATCTTTTCTTTTATAAAGCGAAAACCAAACTTTTTGGGGCTTCCCCGCATCCTTGTTATCTATCTTGCCCTGGCATACATAATAGGTCCCGGTATTGTGGTAAACGAGCTTTTAAAAGATAAGATTGGGCGCGCCCGCCCTTTTCAAACCAGCTACTTTATGGGAAAGGCGGACTTTTCTCCAGCTTTTAAGGTTACGGAGTTCGGCGGCAAATACGCTTCCTTTGTATCGGGGCATGCCGCCTTCGGTTTTTATTGGCTGTCCCTCGCCTTCCCAATGAAGAACCGCGCCAACCGCAGAAAATACCTTTCGGCTGGCATCTGTCTCGGGGCAGGGATCGGTCTGGTCCGCATTATGCAAGGCAAGCACTTTTTAAGCGATGTTGTATTCTCTTTTTTCTTTATCTATATGTCGGCGGCGATCCTCTGGTTCATCATAGAGAAGGTATGCCGCAAAGAGCTTGCGGAGAGCGGTCCTTTCGGCTGAGAAAGGCGTAGGAGGCTTACCTCGTTCTCTCCCTTAATCCCTCCCCCAACAGGTTAAAACCCAAGACTGTTATCAATATGGCGATACCGGGAAAGAAAGAGAGCCACCAAGCAAAGAGGATATTATCTTTCCCGGCGGTCAGGATATTCCCCCAAGACGGTGTGGGAGGCTGCGCCCCCAAGCCGAGAAAACTTAGAGCGGATTCTGTGAGGATTGCCCCTGCCACCCCCAGAGTTGCTGAAACGGATATTACGGACACTACATTCGGCAGTAAGTGCTTAAATAATATTCGCGGGGCGCTTAGACCGGAGATTCGGGCGGCGGTGATAAAATCCCTGCTCTTAAGCGAGAGGGATTCTGCACGCACCAGACGGGCAACACCCATCCACCCTGTAATCCCGATAACCGCCATAACATTCATAAGAGACGGGTTAAGAAATGCCACTACCGCAAGGATAAGAAAAAAGGTTGGGAAGCATAGCATAATATCTGTAAACCGCATAAGGACGGTATCAACAATCCCGCCGTAATAGCCGGCGGCAACCCCGACTGCGGTTCCTATTACTATGGAGATAACCACCGCCACGATCCCCACAAACATAGATACCCTTGTGCCGTAAATCACCCTTGAAAACACATCTCTCCCAAGTTCATCGGTTCCCATAGGAAATTCCGGAGAGGGAGGGAGAAAAACTTTGTCATACTGCATAAGAAATGGATCCGTCGGCGCAATAAGCGGTGCGAAGATTGCTAAAATCATAAAAAATCCAACGAAAATTATACCCGATAAAAGGAGCCTGTTCATTACTCCTCTCCTTTTGATGCCTGTGCATAGCGGATTCTGGGATCTACCACCGCATAGAGGATATCCGCCAAAAGGTTTCCCAATAAGGTTAGGATTGCCCCTATAACCAAGATACCCATAACCGTGGGATAATCCCTCATATTTACAGACTGGTAAAAGAGCTGCCCCATCCCCGGTATGGTGAATATGGATTCAAAGATAACTGCGCCTCCGATGAGCCCCGGCACCGATAACCCCAAAAGGGTTACAGCAGGGAGGAGGGCGTTTTTTAAGGCGTGACGGAAGAGGATCGTTTTATTGGTCAACCCTCTGGACTTTGCTGCTGTTATATAATCCTTTGCAAGCACTTCCGCCATAGAGCCCCGCATAAAGCGGCTCATCCCCGCAAGCCCACCTGCGACCGTAACAAACATGGGAAGCACCATATGTTTTGCCAAATCTGTAAATTTCCCCCATACGGAGAGGTCTTGATAGTTCCAAGAGGTAAGCCCCGATATGGGGAGAACCCCCCATACCACCCCAAAAATATACATACATATGAGCGCAAGCCAGAAAGTGGGGATAGCAAAACCTATAAAAACAAGAACCGTTACCGTTCTGTCAAAGGCGGAGCCTTTATACCAAGCGGATACCACCCCCAACACCGTGCTGATTATAAAGATGAGAATCAGCGCTGCGGCGTTTATCTGAATGGTAACGGGAAGCCGCTCTTTAATCTTATCCCATACGGGGCGGGCATCCCTTGAGAAAGATGTGCCGAAATCAAGGCGGACCACCTTTTTAAGCCATAAAATATATTGTGTGTGGAGGGGCTTGTCAAGACCGTAAAGCGCTATGAACTTCTGACGGGCATTATCCGTAAAATTCGGATTCATAGCGCCTTCTGCATCCACAGGGGAACCCGGTGCCAAGCGGATCACAAAAAAACATATAAGGGTTATCCCGAAAAACAGGGGGATTAACCCTAAAAGACGCTTAAGTATATAAACTGCCATCTAAATTAGCCCTGTGATATTTTTTTCTGCCAAAAAACAGCTCTGTCCAGAGCGTCTTCTTCATCTAAAGCGAGGATTTTCCGCTTACGCATAAGGGGTTTTCCATTTACAAAGAGGTGGGTGATACGCTTATTCTCCCCAACGGTGATCATCTCGTGAAACGGATCCTCAGGCCTTTCGCTTTCATAGTCAAAGACAAAGAAATCCGCGGCGCTGCCCGCATTAAGGGTGCCCAGCTCCGGTTTGGATAGTGCTTTGCCGCCGTTTATTGTGGCGGAACGGAATAAAATCTCAGGCGTAAAGGGAGAGTTTTCAGAGAATATGCGGTGAAAGCGGAAAGCAGTGGAGAGCTCCCCCAGCATACTCAGATCGTTATTGGAGGCTGCTCCGTCCGTTCCTATGGAGATATTTGCGCCAGCCCGGTAAAGCCTCCCCATATCGGGATAGCCGCTGCCGAGCTTAAAGGCGCTCTCTATGCAGTGGGATATATCGGCGTTGATTTCGCCCAGAAAAAGAACCTCCTCGTCGTTAATATGGATAACGTGCGCCAGCAGAGATTTGCACTCAAACACTCCGCACTCTTTAAGGAGTTCAAGAGGGCGTTTATGAAAACGCTCCGCAACTGTCTCATTCTCCCACCGGGTTTCTGCAAGGTGGGTGTGCAGAATAATATCGTGCTTTAGGGCAAAATCCGCCGCCAAGCGGTAGGTGCCGGGGGAAACCGTATAGGGGGCATGGGGAGCAATCCCTATATCCGCGAGGGGATCATCGGCATACTTTTTAACCAGCTCCTCTGCCTTTTTAAGATACTCTTTCGGATTTGCCGCGTGAGGGCTTTTAAAATCAAGCACGCCCGGAGAGAATACGCCTCTCATTCCCGCAGCGGAAAAGGTTTCAGCAAGCTCATCCACAAAAAAATACATATCCGCACAGGCGGACGTCCCGGAGCGGATAAGCTCGCATATGGCAAGTTTGGCGGCATCGCGGACAAACTCCCCGGACAGCCACTTCCGTTCAAGGGGCCAGATATGCTTTTCAAGCCATATATCTAATTTCAGGTCATCAGCAATCCCGCGAAAAAAGCTCATAGGGATATGGGTGTGGGTGTTCACAAAGGC
>JAITJJ010000196.1 GCA_031278965.1 Deferribacteraceae bacterium | reverse complement strand
TTTTGCGGCGGCAAGATTCTTCTCGCGTATATCAACTCCGAGACTAACCGTAAGTCTATCGGGCTTTACCTTAATTTCCGCCGAACCGCTTATAGTTATATAGCGTTTATCGTCTTCTGCAAAGGCTGCAGTTGCGGAGATTACTACAGACAATAAAATTGCCGCAAATTTAAAAAACATGCATTTCTGAATAGTCATATACACCTCTTTAAACTTATCAGAGTATAATACTGTTCTCCTGCACGGTCAACCGTATAAATTGGTTTGGAGCAGCGGCGGGAGTGCGGATAAGATAATAGTTTTCGCTGTGCCCTTGAAACCTGCCTTCAGTGAGGACTGTTACGGTATGCCCTAAAAGCCTTTTGATGCCCCTTGAGCGAAGGGCGCTCCCCAATCCCCGCAAACGGGCGACTCTCTCTTTTTTGATCTTTTCTCCGATTCTTCCGGACATATCTGCGGCTTTTGTTTTAAGCCTTGGAGAGTATGGGAATACATGCAGATAGTCTATATCGGAATCTGAGAGCAACGCATAAGTTTCCTGAAATTCCTTATCTGTCTCGCTTGGAAAAGCAGTTATAATATCCGCTCCAATTCCAGCTATCGGGAAATTCTTGCGGATAAGCTCAACCCATTTGATAAAATCACCCGGAGTATAGCTTCTCCCCATAAGCGACAGTATCCGCTTTGCTCCGCTCTGCAGAGAGATATGAAAGTGCGGAGCAACCCGCTCGCTTGCGAGGGCGGCATCAAGCGCTGTCGGAAGGGTATCCAGATGAAGGCTTGAAAGACGCAAACGATATTCTTCTTTAACATCAAGGTTTGATAAGCGTTTTAAGAGATTCGGCAGATTATCATAGAGCCCGAGATTAATCCCAGTTATCACAAGCTCTTTATAGCCGCTGTTAATAAGCTCTTCCGCCTCGCCAACAACCTCCGCCGCGGGGCGGCTTACCGGGGTGCCCCGCAGAAACGGGATTATGCAATAGGAACAGTAGCGGTTGCACCCGTCTTGAATTTTAAGGAAAGCCCTTGTTTTTTTATGCCCGGATTGAAAATCATTTTTATCCTTTATTTCTTGATCGGTTGTAAATCCGCTTGAAACTTCTTTTAAGAGCTTGCCTACTTGGGAAACAGGGGAGAGTATTATCCCGTGCCCGGATAGTTCCTCCGTTCTTAAACTCATTAAACACCCGGCGGCTATAACGGTAAGGGCGGGGTTATCCCTTTTCAACTTTAGCAGATACTTTAGACACTCCCTTTCTGCCCCTTCGGTGACAGCACAAGTATTAACTACAGCTATATCCGCGCAATCGGGGGTATCTGATATTGCCCCGCAGAACGGGCGCATAAGGGAATCGACTTCTGATTGGTTTACTTTGCAGCCGAAATTTTTAAAAAAAACCATCATTATCTGGATTAACGGCGCAGCCCTATATCTTTAATCACTGCTCTGATATGAACCGTAGTATTTTATCATATATGTTTTCACGTTCTGTTCAAGAAAGAGTTTTGCAGCAGAGGCTACGGAAATAGATGCCATATGAGCCGTCACTTTCTCAAGGTGTTTCGGGATTACTCCAAAAGACAGAATCCCCTTTAAGAGATCGTTTACCTGATGAGGGGTTGAAATTATAACGCTCTCCAAGTTTCCGAGACTCGCTTCGGCGAACTCTATGGCAGAGCGTATGAATTTCCTCACCAGTGCAAGGTTTGTAAGTTGTTCTTGTGTAATATAGAGAGTTGCTTGCTTATCTCTAAAAAGAGAATACGCTGGTTTACCCTCGCTTTGAGTTAGCTTAACCACATATTCAAGAGGTACGGAGGGCTCAAGTGCGTTGCGCGGATAGAGGTTCAGTTCATTGTCTACAAGTTTTAAGCGCAGCATATTTGCGGCGGCTTTCATCAATTCCGCAAGGAGGATAGTGTCGGGGGGGTAATGCTCCAGCGTAGCCTTCACCGTCCGCAGATCGTCAGAAACATGGCTCACCGGATTTTTACCGTCAGAGGCGGCATTAAACAGATCCCTTAAATTTTTCCCAAGTCTGAAAGGGATACGCGTGACTATGCTGTCTCTGAAATAGTAAACTCTATCAAGCCGGTCAAGGGGGATAAATATTCGTTTCTTATCTCTGGTTGACAGAAAGCGGAAAAAAAGGTTTATATCAGTATCCGGGAGCGGGTGGATTATCTCGCACGGCATACTTCCAGTTTCAAAGCTGGAATAGGAAACAAGATCAAAGAGAGGTTCCCCCATGTCAGACGGAGAATCCATAAAAACAAGCACCCGATCTATATCTTTTATCTTTAATACCTCATAGATATAGTCGGAAAGAGTTCCGCTCTCTATGGCGGTAAGGAGTTCAAACGGATTGTCCGCCAAACCTTCCTGTGTTACCCCATCCACGGAAGCGGAGTATACATGATACTTCACCCGCCCGGAGCTGAAATTTAAGAGCAGCCCGTCCAAGGGGGTGAAAGTTGCCACATGTGGTTTTATCACAGGCTTTTTAGGAAGTTCCGCCTCTTTATCATCTGCCGTTACTGTTATGGGATTTAACGGTTTTTGCAGCGGTTTTATATGAATCTCTTCGGTTAAGGGTTGGGCGGAAAGTTCACTTATATCCACCACCATATCGGATTTTACGGAAGTTTGGCAGGCAAGGCGAAAACCCGCGTCTAAATTCATTTTAGCTAAAACTTTCCGCTCCTGCCCGTTTGGTTTTGCAAGGTTCTTCTGGGAGATATGAACTTTGCACTGACTGCACAACCCATTACCGCCGCAAAGAGTGGGGGGGATAAGATTTTCTGCAACCAAGGAGCTATAGAGGTTAGCTCCGGATTGAACCTCTATCCGTTTATCTTGATTCTTTATGCGAATAACGATCTTTTTGTTAAATCCAAACATCTTATGGTTTTAGCGTGCAGGAGCGCAAATTTCCGTGAGAACACCGCTTACGCTTTTGGGGTGAACAAAAGCCACGGTCATATTATGAGCTCCCAATTTGGGGGTTTCATCAATAAGTTTAAGTCCATCAGTTTTTAGACTCTCCAACGCTTTTTGCACGTCATCCACTTCATATGCAATATGATGCATCCCTTCCCCGTGTTTTTCCAAAAACTTTGCGACCGAGCTGTCCGGCTCTGTGGGTTCCAGAAGCTCTATATGGACGTCCCCCACGGTGATAAATGCTGTCTTTACCTTTTGGGATTCAACTGTTTCCGTGTGGGAAGGGGTGACCCCCATTGCCTGATAGAATGCAAGGGCGCTGTCAAGGTTTGACACTGCAATCCCGATATGATCAATCTTTTTTAACATCTATCCCCTCAAATCTTTTATTTTGCTGTATATTCTATTACAGTTATATACTTTTCAACAGAGGCTTTCGGGATATTGGAAGCCTTTGGCACCTCATTTACCCGCACGGTTTTCCGGTAGTTCCACATATCAATGACTATAGTATCTCCCGCTTTAATCTCCTTTGACGGTCGGGCG
>JAITJJ010000123.1 GCA_031278965.1 Deferribacteraceae bacterium | reverse complement strand
GGTAAAAAAATTACCTGGATTTCAGTGTCCGGCCGGAAAGCAAGCGCGTCTAAGGCTAAGGCTAAGCCTAAGCCTCAGACTCAGACAGGCAATCACTATGAGTTTAATCTTTTTTCTATGGCGTTTAACTCGGCAAAAAGCTCTTTAGGGAGTTTATCGCCGAATTTAGGATAGTGATTTTGGCGGACATCTGCAATTTCCGCTTTCCACCCTTTTATATCAACGCTCAAGAGCTCTTTTAAGTCCTCGCTGCTTACGCCGCTGGGAGGAGTAATTGCATCTTCAGTTGGCAGGTAGCCTATGGGGGTGTCAACGGCTGAGCCAACACCTGAGCAGCGGTCAAATATCCAGGCAAGAACCCTGGAGTTTTCGCCGTATCCTGGCCAGAGCCATTTGCCGGACTCGGTCTTGCGGAACCAGTTTACAAAGAAGATCTTTGGCAGCTTATCTGGATCGCCTTTTTTGCCGATATTTATCCAATGTTGGAAATAATCTCCCATATGGTAACCGCAAAAGGGAAGCATAGCAAACGGATCTCGCCGTATGGTGCCCTCTTTAAGGTCAAGAGCCGCCGCCGTTACCTCTGAACCCACTATGGAGCCCATAAAAACCCCGTGAGCCCAACTTTTAGCTTGATTTACAAGAGGGATGGTTCTGGGGCGGCGTCCGCCGAATAAAAATGCGCTTATCGGAACTCCTGCGGGATCCTCCCACTCTTTTGCAATGGCGGGACACTGATTTGCAGGACCTGTAAAACGGGCGTTGGGGTGTGCCGCAGGTTTCTGACCTTTATTGTTTTTGTCTTGATACCAAACATTGCCGTTCCAGTCTATAAGCTTGCCCGGCGCGTCATAGCCTATCCCTTCCCACCATACATTTTTATCTTCCGTGAGGGCGACATTGGTGTAAATGGTATTTTTGCTTATGGTTTTCATCGCATTGGGGTTGGATTCAAGGGAAGTGCCCGGCGCAACCCCAAAAAAGCCGGCTTCGGGGTTGATGGCGTATAGCCTCCCGTCTTTGCCGAACTTCATCCAAGCTATATCATCGCCCACAGTTTCCACCTTCCACCCAGGAAGCGTCGGGATGAGCATAGCAAGGTTTGTCTTGCCGCAGGCGGACGGGAAAGCCCCTGTAATATATTTCACCTCACCCTTAGGGTTGGTAATCTTCAGGATAAGCATATGTTCCGCAAGCCACCCCTCATCTCGGGCAAGAACGGAGGCGATTCTAAGCGCAAGGCACTTTTTGCCAAGCAGAGCGTTGCCGCCGTAGCCTGAACCGTATGACCAGATTTCGCGGGTTTCAGGGAAGTGGGATATATATTTTTTATCAAGGGGGGCGCAAGGCCACACGCCGTTATCTTTTTCTCTCGGCGCAAGCGGTTTGCCCACCGAGTGAAAACAGGGCACGTAACTCCCGTCTGTTCCAAGCACATCCAGCACCTTTGAGCCGACTCTGGTCATAATATGCATATTGGCGACAACATATGGAGAATCGGTGATTTCAATGCCTATTTTAGCGATTTCAGAACCAACCGGACCCATGGAAAACGGGATCACATACATTGTCCGCCCTTTCATGCACCCTTTGTATAACTCTGTCATAATCTTTTTAAGCTCCGCAGGATCAATCCAGTTATTGGTGGGACCGGCATCCTCTTTATTGTTTGACGCAATATATGTCCTGTTTTCCACCCTTGCAACATCGGAGGGATCGGATCTGAACAGAACTGATCCGGGCAAAATATCAGGGTTTAGAGGGGTGGCAAGCCCGCTCTCTATGGTTAAACCGATCATAGCGTCATACTCTTCCCTGCTTCCGTCACAAACTTCTGCGGAATCGGGAGTCATAAGGGCTATCGCCTCTTCCACCCATTTTTTAAGACCGCCGTGTTTTAATTCGCTGACTTTCATATATCCTCCAGAAAGTTTTTTAGAACCTTAACATATTACGACCTCCGCCGCCCACTGTCAAGAATAGTATCAAGGAATTTGGACGTTCGGTTTTTTGTAAATGTTTGCGGCATGTTTTTAGGCAAGAAGGCTTTTTATATCTCTTCCAACACCACCTTTTTCCTCTCTGTTGAAATATGCAATTTGATTAAGAGGTTATCAAAGACCTCATATATGAGGGGCACGATTATCATCGTTAAGAACATGGAGCTGATTAACCCGCCTATGAGAGCGCACCCTATCCCATTCTTCCATTCGGCGGCATCTCCGGTTGCAAGGGCTATGGGGAGCATCCCGATTATCATGGACAGCGTTGTCATAAGCACGGGTCTGAAACGGAGGCGAACCGATTTTACCAGGGCTTCCCGCGTGGACGCTCCGTTTTCCTTGAGGGTGTTGGCAAAGTCAACCACAATGACGGCATTCTTTATTACAAGCCCCGTGAGCATAATAAAACCGAGCATGGACAATATGCTTAAAGTCTCCTGCGTCAGTGCAAGGGCAAGCAGAGCGCCTATAAAGGAGAGGGGCACCGCGGCTATTGTCACAAACGGATAAAAGAAGCTGTTATAGAGCGCCACAAGTATCAGGTAAGAGAGTATTACGGAGACTAAGAGCGCCAGCCCCAAAGTCTGAAACCCTTCAGTCTGCATAGACATATCTCCTCCGTATTCCACATCTCTTTCTAATCCCAGCTCTGCCACTGCCTGACGGACATCAGCGCCGATCTCTCCGCTTGTTCTCCCCAGGGTTTGGGCGGAAACGGTCACGGAACTGCGGCGGTTGTGCCTTTCCAGCAGAACCTGCCCCTGTGTGTCCTCAAAGGATGCAAACTGTATTGCTTTCACCTGTTCGCCGTAGTTATTCTTCAGTTCAAAACTTGTGAGGTCTTGCCGCAGGCGGCGGTAACCGTCCGCATAGCGGATATTTATATCATATTCGTATTTCCCGTCTTGATATTTGGAATCTGTATTCCCTGCAAACGCATTATATAAAGCATTTCCGAACTGGGATACCCCCACGCCGAGTTGGAGCATCTTCTCCTTATTCAGGACTATTGACATTTCCGGAGCGGAAGCATCCGCTGAGAGTTTGGCATCAGTTACCCCTTGTATGACGGCAACTTTTTTTAGGAGTTCCGCCGCCCTTTTGTGAGCTTCCTCGATATTATCTCCTTTTACTATAACCTGTATCGGGGAGTCGTCCGCCCCTCCCATAATATTAGAGAGGGCGATGGTGTATTTTGCCCCCACAAGTTTTTCCTGCAGCACGGTTTTTATATTTATCGCCAATTCCCGATCCGAGAGTGTTCTCTTATCCTTGTCTACCAGCTTAACCAGAATCTCGGAGCGGTTTGCCTGCGGAATTCCGTAGTCCGATGCCCCTATTGTGGAATAAAACGGGGTCATCAAAGGGTGTTCCCTGATTATGTTCTCCGCCTTTCTAGTTAAAGTTTCCGTTTCCTCTAAGGTGGCAGATTGCGGAAGCTCCAATTTTATATAAAACTCCGAGCGATCCCCCGCACTTGCAAACTCCGTTCCTATAAACTTAAAGGGCAAGAGGGAGAGCGATCCCGCAAAGAGGATGAACGTAAGGAGAGAAACCGCAATCTTGTGGGCGAGCGCCCAGTTTAATATATCCGTTATAAGGTTGGAGAACGCCCCGATCCCCCTTTCCACCAGAGAGGATGCTTTTTCAGCAAAACTCCCTTTTCTGTAATGCGCAAGTTTGCCGAAACGGGCGGTCAGAGTGGGCACTATGGTAAAGGAAACAAGGAGGCTTAAAAGGGTTGCTATCGCCACCACCAGCGCAAACTGCCGGAAGAGCTCCGCCACCATATTGTTCACTACGCTTATAGGCACAAAAACCACCACTATAACGAGGGTTATGGACATGACGGTGCCCGCAATCTCCTTCATGGCATCAAAAACCGCAATCCCCGCGGATTTTCCCATCTCCATATGGCGGTGAATATTTTCTATGACCACTATTGCATCGTCCACCAATATCCCCACCACCAGAGAGAGCGCCATTAAGGAGAGGAGGTTTAAGGTAAAATTGAGGAGGAGCATTGCAGTGAAGGTGGATACAAGGCTGACGGGGATGGCGACAGCAACAATAAGCATATTCCTGAAACTGTGCAGAAAGATGAGCATAGCAAGGCTTACAAGAATTATCGCAAGGATTAGGTCTTCTATGACGGAAGCGGTTGCGGCTTCCGTAAAATCGGCAGCGTTGGAGGCTACTGTGAATTTAAGCCCTTCCGCCCTGTACCGGAGTTCCATATCCGTTATGAGCGCCAGAGTTCCATGGGCAACGGCAACGGTATTTGCATCTTCCCGCTTTAGGATGCTGATACCCAAAGCGTCTTTTCCATCCAGCCGCGTAATATTCGTCTTTTCCTTAACAGTATCCTCCACCTTTGCAATCTCCCCAAGTTTTACCGTTCCGTCTTCTCCTGCGGAAACCACTATATCTTCTATATCTTTAAGGCTTGCATACTTACCGGAGAGACGGATGGTGGTCTGCCCGCTCTCATTTTTCAGCTTTCCGGCAGGGAAATCCAGATTGGAAGAGTTTATGGCTTGAGTCACCTCTAAAATACTTAAATTATAAGCGTAGAGTCGGTCGGGATAGATATTGACCTGTATCTCTCGTTCACTGCCGCCGTTTAGAGTTACGGAGGCCACTCCTGGAATATTTTCAATAAGGGGCTGAATCTCGTTCTTTACCAAGTCGCGGGTTTCTACACTGCTGAGAAGGGAGGTAACCCCAAGGTTAATGACCGGCATATCGTTCATATTGAAGGAGGAAACTGAGGGTTCCTCCAAAGTATCAGGAAGTGTGCGTTTTATGGCGGATATCTTCTGGTTGGCGTTGATGAGGGCATAGGTGGTGTCTGTGCCGTGCTGAAATTCAATGAATATTATCGCCAGATTTTCCTGGGAGCGGGAGTTGATATTCTTTATCCCTTCAAGGGAAGAAACGGCGTCTTCCAACTTTTTTGTAACGGAAGTTTCCACCTCTGTTGCGTTGGCTCCGGGATAAACGGCAGAAACAAGGATATACGGGAGGGTTATGCGGGGGACCAGCTCTTGTTTAAGGGCGGTGGAAGAGAAAATACCGAATACTACCAATATAATAAAGAGAACTGCAACCGCGGTGGGGCGGACTATGGCAAATTTTATAAAATTCATTCCGTCACCCTGTGCACCAATGTTCCGTCCTTTAGATTTATCTGCCCGCTGGTTATAACAATATCACCCGCTTTTAATCCGTTTGTTATCTCCACGAAGAGATCATCCCGCCTGCCGGTTTTAACGGGACGTAAAAGCGCCTTTTCGCCTTCCAGAACAAAAACAACGCTTTCCCCCGCATCGTTTACAAGGGCAGATTTAGGCACCATAAAGAGTTTGTTCTCATAGGATTTTATAGCTGCTTTCACATACATCCCCGGCCTAATCCCCCCGTTTTTATAGAGGGCGGACGGGTTATCAACCGCAATCTCCACAGTATAGTTAAAAGAGCGGTTGGCGTTTGTGCCTATGCGGGATATTTTGCCGCTGAATTTAAGATTTGGAAGAACATCCGCATACATTTCAGCCCTATCGCCGATTTTCAGCTTTATCACTTCCTCTTCGCTCACTTTGGCAACCATTTTAAGCCCTGCTGTAGAAACTATGTCCGCTACTTGGGAACCCACGTTTAAGAGTGCTCCTGCTTCAAAATAATCTGTATCTATGACTCCGGCGAGGGGGGAGCGGATATAGGAGCGCTCCACCTGTTTTTTCAGGTTTGTAACCGAGGTTTGCGCCTGACGGTAGGCAACCAGAGTCGACTCATATTTTGCGGGAGAGATGGCGCTGGAATCAAGGAGGTTTTTTGCCCGTTCAAGCTCTTTTGCCGCCGTCGCCAAGTTCAGCTCCGCTATGCGCAAAAGCTCCTTTTCAAGGGAATTATCCACCAAAGCGATCAATTCTCCTTTTGATACTTTATCTCCGGCTTTTTTGTATTTGTTTGCCACCGTTCCCGCCATTTCGGAGTGAACGGAAACCTCTTCATCCGCCTTAAGAACGCCGTCAAAGATCACGTTTTCGGAATACGTGCGAGACGCCGCCTCGTCTGCATATACGGGAAAGGAGTCAATATCGCCTTTAAGCATTGATTTTTCAGTTATTATAAGCTTGTTGGAATAGAGCTTGGATCCTGTAAGACCAATGGCTAGCAACACCAACAGAACTGCTGCTACTTTTTTCACAACTGCACCTCGCTAAAAATACAGACGCATTATAGTGGTTATTATTGTGGTTATAAAGCAAATAATTTGATTGTATTAAATGAAGGGGCGGGTTTTCAACGGTGCTGCCTTCTTTTAAAGCGCTTTTCCTGCCGCGCTATCCGAAACCTTAGTTAGTGGATTGAAAACGGAAAGAAAAGGACTAACGTTTAAATAAAATATTTTTATTGAGGTTCCATAATGAATAAGCTGTCTCTCTCATTTCGCATCAATCTTTCCATATTGCTCCTCTTTTTTGTTGCTATGGCGGCATCGGTGGTATCCATATATGTTTTCGGATACGTATCAAAGGATTCTGCCGAACTGGCCAGTGTTCAAGTTCCTCTCACCTCGTATACAGAGGTGCTGACGGATAGTTAC
>JAITJJ010000097.1 GCA_031278965.1 Deferribacteraceae bacterium | reverse complement strand
GGCGGAAAAAGAGAGATGCAACCGTTTTTGAACGTTCATCTCATACTTATACCTTGCGTCCGGTTCACGGGCTTCAGCAAGAGAGTTGGACGCAAAGGCAGGCTTAAATTCCCCGTCCGCTTTGTGTTGGATGCAACAGGACTTTTCTTTTCCTCTGTAACCGCATTTCCGCTCCTTGCGATAGGAGTGGAAAGAGGGACATTTGCGGCATCTTACAAATACAGACATGATAATCCTCCTGATACAATCTTGTATATATTCTAGGCAAATTATCTTCCAGACTGTTGAAAAAGTCGGTTTTAAGGGGTGCTGTTTTAGAATGGATGTTTAATTTTAAAAACACAACCCTGAACCGCTCCGATTTACAAAGGCATTCACTTTTGTAAGTCACTCCTCCCTGACAGGGAAACTTTAAAACACTCGCGATTTTGCACTATTTCGACACTCTGATGCCTATAAAAAATATAGGCACAACTGTAAAATTCAATTGACAGAGAGCAGGAATATAGTTAATAGTGAGGTTGCCAAGTGCGCTTCCAAGTTCGTATAGACTTTATTATCGCCGAAGTGGTGGAATTGGTAGACACGCATGATTCAGGTTCATGTGGGCGTTACAGCCTGTGGGGGTTCAAATCCCCCCTCCGGCATACTTGAAGAGGCTGCATTAATGCAGCCTCTTTTTTTATTATAAATAAACTGGATAACATTTGTTAGATGACGCTATGATTATGGCCATCATTCTGCGTGGCTATATGCTTTATCCGCTTGTGCTTTATCTCTTTCCACTCTGCTAGGGAAAATAACTTTAACTTCAACGGACGATCACTATCTCTGGGGGACAGCCCAATCCCGATTAGATTTTCTCTTGCAATTTGCATCCATATAAAGTAAGGATTTATGATGAATAAGTATGTTTTAATAATAATTTTGTATTCTTTTGTCATGGTCTTGGTGGGGTATTTTTTCACCCGTCACAGCAGAGTTAAAGACGCCAAAGATTTTTTTGTAGCCAGGCGTTCTTTGGATACAAAGCTCTTATTCTCAACCCTTTTGGCAAGCAACATAGGTGCGGGTTCCACCATAGGGCTTGCGGGGCTTGCATATAAGTTTGGCATATCCGCTTGGTGGTGGATTGGTGCAAGCGGGCTTGGCTCCATATTCCTTGCTTACTGGGTGGGGCCTAGGATATACCGAATTGCTAAAGAGAAAGGGTTTCTCACCCTCGGCGATTACCTTGAATTTCGCTACTCCAAAGCGTTCCGCGGCTTTATATCGCTTCTCATGGGGGTAGGAACCCTTGCGATCCTTGGCGGGCAATTGCTTGCCATAGCGTGGATATTAGAGGTAATATCCGGTCTTTCCAAAGTATACGGCGTTCTTTTGGGGGCTGGGGTTATTGTGATATACAGCGCTATGGGCGGTCTATTCTCCGCCGTGGCGGTAAATATGCTCCAGATAATAGTGAAGATGTTCGGCTTTACCTTCGCCGCCATATTTGCTTATATCGCTGTGGGCGGCTTTTCCGGTCTGATTGAGAAATCCGCCGAAGTTGCGGAGCGCTCCGCAACGCTCTTTTCACCCGGAGGAATCGGACTAAGCGTTATAATCGGGTATTTTCTGATGCTCACTCCATCTTTCTGCGTTTCCAGCGGTCTTATCGGGAAAGTTTACGGTGCGAAAGACGAAAGCACCGTAAAAAAAGGGACAGCTTTAAACGGCGCTGCCCAATGGGTATTCGGGGTGCTTATAGTTTTTATCGGTATGAGCGCCTATGCCATGATGCCGGATCTTTCCAACTCTGAACACGCCCTCCCTTCCGCCATTATAAATTTAATGCCGCTATGGGTGGCTGCCCTTGCCCTTGCCTCCATTTTCTCCGCCGAGGTCAGCACTTGCGACGCCCTGCTGTATATGATAGCAGGGGCTTGGGTGAACGATTTCTATAAAGGGCTTTTTAACCCAACAATCTCTTCTGTACGCCTTCTCTTTTTGGGAAGGGTAGCGATGATATGCGGAGGGGGGATCGCGATAATCTTTGCCCTTTGCCTGGATTCCATAATAAGCGCTCTGACAATCTTTTATACATTAATGTCCGTATGTCTCACCGCTCCTGTCTTTTTCGGCCTCTTTACTAAAATAGCGGATTCCAGGGCGGCGTTTTTATCAAGCGCGGTCGGCGTGATAGTGACTATAATATTCAGGTATTTCACAGAGGCTAAGATATGGATATTAAACGCCCAGTCCACCGGGATTTTATTCAGCCTTATTTTAATGACATTCTACTGCCTATGGCTTAAAAGATGTCGAATTGCCTGATATTATATGGATGACATACCATGAAGATTGCCGTAATTGATATGGGGAGTAACTCCTTCCGCTTGCAGGTATCGGACGTTTATGGAGGAACGTATAAAACCGTTGAAGATTATAAGGAGATGCTGCGGATTGGAGACACCGTATATGCCGAAGGGGAGTTCAGCGAAGATGCGATAGAACGGGTTATCGCCACCCTTAAACGGATGCGGGTTATTATAAACAATACCGAAGCCGAGCACATTCGGATTGTGGGAACCGCCCCTTTCCGGGATGCTTCAAACACTCACTATCTTAAAGAGCGGGTAAAGCAGGAAACAGGCTTTGATATTGAAGTTATTTCAGGAGAGGAAGAGGCGCGCCTTATATACCTTGCCGCCACAGGGCATTTTAACCTAAAGGGGATATACGCCCTCTTTGTGGATATAGGCGGGGGAAGCACAGAACTCTCCTTTACGGATTCCGGAGAGTTAAGCTCACTATACAGCACCCCTCTGGGGTGTTCCCGCATTACAAAGCACTTTGTTAAAAAGAATAAAGCCAAACCTGCGGAGATTCGCAGTCTAAAGGAGCATATCAGAAGGATATTAAACGATATTCCAGGCAAAAAACCCGAAAAGATAGTATTTACAGGAGGAACTGTAAACGCCATTGCAGAGGTTTATATAAAGAGAAATCATATGTTGGATTCCGCAGTCAAATATGTGGATTCCTCTTTTTTAACTCACTTTGTAAATGAGCTTTCCGAAAAAAGTTATGACACCAGGGCAAAAATACAGGGGATGGAGGCGGAGCGGGTTGATATCTCCCTTGCCGCCGCCCTTATTGCCCTTTATCTTGTGAAAAAGTATGAATTAAACGGGTTTTACTCGTTTTCCGGAGGTCTGCGCAACGGGCTTACCATTGATCTTTTAAATAAGCTTGGGGTGAGACTGGTTTTTCAAGACAGCTCGTTACCGGATCTTCGTTACAGCAAACTTATTGAAGTCGGCAGAAAGTACTATTTTGAAGAAGAACACGCCCTTCAGGTGACTAAAATTGCAAAAAAACTCTTTGAAGGTTTAATGAAACACCTCAACCTTGAGGAAGACAACTGGCGCATACTTGAGGCAGCGGCACTGCTTCACGATGTGGGGCAGCACATCGGTTTTTCCAAACATCACCACCATTCATATTATCTGATAAAAAACAGCGACATAGTGGGATATACAGACAGAGAACACGAGATAGTCGCCAATACCGCCCGTTATCACCGCCGCAGTGCTCCAAACGCTGATAAACACCCTGAATATGCCGCTCTCCCGCCGGAGGATAAGCTCCTAGTCAATAAACTCTCCGCCATTCTGCGTATTGCCGACGCTTTGGACAGGGCACATATATCCGCTGTGGACGATGTGCTGATAAAAGCCGAAAGAGAGGATCTTGAGCTTACTATCTATTCTAAAAAAGACGTAGGTATGGAACTCGTTGGGATCATGAAAAAGAAAGACCTTTTGGAAAGTTTTGCTAAAAAGCTGACAATTAAACTCTCTTGGAGTGCATAAAGAAGAATCACTCTTAAAATATCCTCTTACTTTCGCCGTCATATATAGTTAGCTATATAAAATCAGGCGAGGGTATGCGGGTGATATCTGTCAATAATAAGATGTTTTCGTTAATCTTAGTGTCTGCGTTATTTTTTCCTGTGGTTGCTCTCCCTTATGATTTTAAGTTTTCCGGAAGGGCGGATTACACGTTGGGCGGGAATAATGATCTGGATTTTAACAAAAGCACGGAAGAGAGTTCATATTTTAGGACATTTAGGGTTAAACTCGACGAAGAAGTTTCTTTGCCTCACGGTTTTGACTTGGCGGCGGAAGTCCAAATAAATTATAACGAAGGGGAGAAAGGTAATCCTTACAGCTCTTTTAATACAAATGACGATAATTTTAAAGTGCGAAAGGCTTATTGGAAATGGAAGTCACAAGGGTTAAACGTTGAAATCGCCGGCGGTTTCCAATCTTTAAAGCTTCCCAGCGTTACCTTCGGCAACCCTCTTTTTGAGGGTCATACCAATGCTTTAAATATCAATGCCGCATCTCCGGACAAGCTATACGGACAATTTTTTCTGGCATATCCGCTGCAGAATGATACACGTATGCCTAAAGCCCGCTCCGCGTTAATAGCCGGGGCGATTATGGGTATTATAGGAGAAAATTTTGACTTAATCCCGTATTTTGCTTCGGCTTATCTGAAGCATCAGACAGATTCCGTTTTTGACTGGGCAAGCGCTCCGAATGACGATTACAGCTATATGCTGGGCGGCGGCCTTGCCTCAAAATATAAGTTTGCAGACAACTTTGCGGCAATGCTTGATCTGATAATCGCGGATACCAACAATACTGGCCCTCACCACTATGAGAATAAGGGCTATTTTTCCGCTATTCTCCTTGAACATCAGATATATTCATCAATAATCGGACTCTTCGGCTGGTATTCATCCGGCAATTCTATGAAACTTCAGAATCATAACGATTACGGGCTTCTCCCTACAGTCGGGGCTGAAACAAGTTTTGCCCCTACAAGGCTTGCCTTCAAAGGAGATGCTGCAAACGGACGTGACAGCGCCCTGTCTGATACCGGAGCGGGAACGGCGGGTTTCGGCCTGCATTTAAAAGAGATTTATTCTTTTGAAAATCTACGGCACGTTGTCCGTTTGGCGTATATAACGGGAACTTCCGTCCGGCAGGGCGAGGGAACTCCCGCTGCTGTCATAACCCAGAGCCCAGCGAAAAAAAGAGGAGAACCGGGGATAATGACAAATAAAGATCACGCTGTGGAGTTTGATCTTGATTCAATATTTGACATAACCGATTACTTGAAAGCCGCTCTTAATTTCGCCTATATTTTCAGCGGGTTCTCTGACAAAGAATATGATACGGATATATACGACATTGAATTTTCTTTGAGCTATATTTTTTAAGTCAAGACTAATTTATTGCATATCTATGGCAAAGCAGTTATATTATCGCTAAAGATTGCTTGCAGCTAAATGAGGGTGGGGTGGGGTTAAAATTTTTTCGGCGCGGCGCCGCTTTTTTTATTTTTTTATTCTTTATTCACTCAATAGTTTTCTCTCAAGACAATGCCGCAGAGGTATCAGGCGGTTCAATCTCGAGCGTCGCGGTATTGGCGGACGGTTCCGTTGCGGCGGCGGTCAATACCGAAAGCGCGGGGAGAATTATTATCCTTTCGCCTAAGGATTGCGTAAGCAGCAGGAGGTTTGCATTTGATAAACCGGTTGCTAAGATTTTGACGGATACGGGAGATATTGGGGCGGTCTGGGGGATCACTCAAGGGAGTTTAAAAAAGTGGAGTATCCTTGACGGGAAAGAGCTTGCCGCTATAGAAGCTGCACCGGGCGAAATATTAAGAGGCTTCTTAAAATCAGAAGATAGATTTTTAGTTTGG
>JAITJJ010000092.1 GCA_031278965.1 Deferribacteraceae bacterium | reverse complement strand
TTTCTCGCCTGGCCTATGCTCCTTATATATAGCCTATCGTGAACATGCGAATTGATTCTTTAACGGAGGGGGAACTACCGGCCTTGCATATTTAAATATAGGCGAAAGATATTATATTGGTATAGAAAAAGAAAAAGAAAAAGAATGCTGTAAATTATCCGCTGAAAAATTTAAGAATGAACAGGAAGATTTAAAAAAAATATCTATTTATGTCAGACAAAAACGGTTAGGTCATTCTGGGATTTAAATCAGCCGCCATTTCTAAGAGCCTTTCTGCCGCCGATATTTCCATGGCGGGTCAGGCTCTCCCTCTTTCCAGAATCCCTTCTTCTCTCTTTTTGCGCTTTCGGCGGCAGCTTCCCACTTTCTGCAAAAATATTTTTTACAGTAGCTCCCATAAAACCATGCATTGCCGCTTTTAAGCATCTCCAGGTTTACACTCTCATTATCGGCAGTTATTAAGCCTACGTTGCGCCCGTAGCGGTCTATTTCCGTAATCTCAAGGGCGACAGTTTTCCCTTCTATTAAAGATGCAAGGTAATCCCTTGCAGTCTCTCCGTATTCCTGTGAAAGCTCCGGAGCGTCTATCCCGTAAAGCCTTATGCGGATATCTTCTTTTTCCCCTGTCATAGTGAAGGTGTCACCGTCGTGAACCTTAATTACGCTTCCCGGGACGGTTGGACCGCGGAGAATCACGCTTGCCAGATAATCTGAGAGAAGATTAACCGCAGGGAGAAGCTCTTTATGAAATACGCCCAAGCCAAAAATGGAGATCAGAGCGATAATAACAGCCTTAATGTTAGACTTTAACAGCTTTTTGCTGCCGCCTTTGAGCGGGGTGATTTTTTTAGGAGAAATTCGCGATAGCTTGGGGATTTTTTGCATATCTTTCATCTATAAAAAAGGTCTTAAGCCTCCCCTTTTCCCCCTTGATAAGGGATATTGCGCTTTTTGGAGCGTCAAGGGCTTGGGCGATGAAACAGATCGCCGCCTCGTTTGCGGCATTATCTATGGGGAGCGCCTTAACCCTTAATTTTCTGTATCCATTATATTCCCCTGCAAGCTCTGTTTTCTTTGCGCCGGGTTGAATGTATAAAGTTGCGGTCATAATCTAAAGTCATAAGCTCTGTTTAATCAACTGATTCTTTACTATTTCAGAGAGTTCTCGCCCCACTGTTTGCGATTGCTTGAGGGAGCCCGTAAGATATGTCAGAGCGTCCCTGTATGCAGAGCTTTCAAAACGGAGAAGGATTTTTTGGGCTTTTTTAATATAGCTGTTTACTATAGCTTCGGCTTTAGGGCGAATCCCGTATTTTTCAAGCCAGAGCAAAAGCCTGCCCAATTTTTCGGATTTATCTCCGCCGGAAAGGAACAGTTTTTTTATAGCATTATAATCCTTTGGATATTTAAGAGAGTTTTCCAGCAGTAATATCAATGGGAGGGTAACCTTTTTTTCCGTCATATCCGTTCCGGGCTGTTTGCCTAAGACCTTTGCATTGCCCAGATAATCCATCAGATCGTCCTGCAATTGAAAAGCGCAGCCGACATTGGTTCCGAATGAATATAGGAGGTTTTTCCGCCTCATGTCGGCGGGATTCGCCAGAAGAGAACCGGATGCGCATGTTGCTGAAAAGAGGGCGGCGGTTTTGCCGAACACTATCTGCATATATTCCTGCCCTGTGATATTGAGATCGGATGTTTTTTGCAGTTGAAGAACCTCCGCCTCGCTCATCTGGTTTACAGTGGTCACGATTAGAGAAACTATGGGGGTGGGGTATTTTTTTAAGAGTTTTAAGAATGCGGAGGTATAAAGGCAGTCCCCGGTGAGCACAGATACGCGGTTGCCGTATAGAGTATTGGAGCTTGGAACCCCCCGCCGGGTGGCAGCGTTGTCTACGACGTCATCATGCATTAGGGATGCGGTGTGCACCTGCTCTATGATGGCGCCCAGAGCTTTTGTGCGGCGGCCGGTATAGCCGGAGAGGCCGGCGGCAAGAAGGAGGAGGAGAGAACGTATTCTCTTCCCGCCGCTTTTAAAAATAGAATCTGCAATATTGTTTATATAGGAAAGCCCGGAGCAGGAGGAACAGGCAATCTCCTCTTCAATCTCTTTTAACCCTTCCTCTGCAAGCGAATAAATATCTGCAACGGTCATAGCGCTGTTTTACTCCGATTTAGCGGCACTTTTACCCCAAAGTTTTTAAGCAAGCAAGATTAACATATTAAAACGCTGATTGTCCATAACTAAATTATGTGCTTTGTCTTCCGCATTATACTTTAACGCAGTTAGGCGGGAAAAAAGAGAGGATTAAGCGGGCGGAAACGCCCAGGACGGCTTCATCTTTTCTTGTTTTCATATAAAACTGCGGAGTTTTGCTTATCCCTTTGGATTTTCATATTACAACAGATAAACCGTCGCCAGAATCCCCGCGGCTGTCATGATTATCGTATACGGCAGGGCGAGTTTCATCATCTCTATGTAAGAGAGTCTGATAAGGGGAGCAAGGGATGACGTCAGAAGGAAGAGGAACGCTGCCTGCCCGTTAGGGGTGGCGATGGAAGGAACATTAGTGCCCATATTTACCGCTACAGCAAGTTTGCTGAACCATTCATAGTCAAAAGCGCCCGCTTGATAAGCGGCTTGAAGCTCATTTATATAGACTGTGGCAACAAAAACATTATCGCTTATCATAGAGAGAACCCCGTTGGCCGCAAATAATAAAACAAGCTGGCGATGCCCTTCCGTGGCGAGAACTGCATTGGTTATCGGGGAGAAGAGGTGTTGATCGTGAATTACAGCGACTATGCTGAAAAATACCACCAAAAGGGCTGTAAACGGGAGACCGTCGTGGAAAGCCCCGCCAAACTCCTCCTCTTTTATTATCCCGTTAAAAGCGGTAAGGATTATTATAACCGAAAGCCCGATGAACCCCACTTCTGCAACATGGAAAGCGAGCGCCGCCACAAGAAGGAGACCGACGATGGCCTGAAGAGCAAGGCGCAGGCGCATGGCTGTATCCATAGAGGCGTTAAGCTCCTCTTCGGATTTGGCAAGCACCTTTCTTACCCCTTCCGGGAGTTTATAGCCGTAACCAAAAAAATGCAGCTTTTCAAGGAGAAAGCAGGTAAAAAGCCCTGCTATTGCCACCGGAATGGAAACGGGGGAACAATAACGAAAGAAATTCGCAAAGTGCCACCCAAGCCTTTCGCCAATAAGGAGGTTCTGGGGTTCCCCTACAAGCGTCATAGCTCCGCCCAAGGTGGTGCCCACCGCCGCGTGCATCATAAGATTCCTTAAAAACCCTTTAAACTCACGCAGATCGCTTTCGGGGGGCGGGGTGCCGGAAGCGGCGCTTTCATCGGCAAATTTTTTATACAGGTAGAAAAAACCATAGGCAACAGAGATTACAACCGCCGTGACGGTAAGGGCATCCAAAAATGCCGACAGGAAAGCTCCAAGCCCGCAAAATGTCAAGGATAATAAGACTTTGGAACGTATTTTAAGCAAAATCTTAGTGAAGAGCACTAAAAGCCCTTCTTTCATAAAATGAACCCCCGCCACCATAAACATTAGGAGGAGGAGAACAGGGAGATTTTGCGCCACCTCTTTATAAACAGACAGCGGGTTTGTCATCCCAAGTATCACTGCTTCAATGGCTAAAAGCCCGCCCGCGGGGAGCGGATAGCATATAAGGGCAAAAGCCAGGGTGAATATAAACTCCAGAATGAGCACCCACCCCGCAACAAAAGGATTGATATAAAAAATCAGCGGATTAATGAGAAGGAACGCCGCAATTGTTAGCTTATACCAACGCGGCGCGCCTCCCAAAAAACTCTTTGCAAATACAGACCCTATCAAATAGTGTTCCTTGTTCTCAAGTATTCGTAAATCTCATTACACAACTGTAACACGGCGGGTTTGAGTTTTGCAAGGATTTCGTTGGCGTCACTTGCCGAAAAACGCTCCTCGTTGCCTATCTGTTCCAGCGATAAGCAGAGATCGCGCACAGTTCCTGAAAAATATGAAGCGCTGCTGTTGAGGGAGTGGGCGCAGTTTTTCAGCAACTTCCCGTTGGAGGTTTGAACAGCTTTCTCCAACTCTCCCACCAGGGAGTGGACATTGTTCAGGAAAACTTCCATAGTCTGCGGAATAATATTTTCCACACCTAGGAAGTTCTTCTTCAGAAACTCCCTGTCAAGGACGGATTCAGTCTGATCATTTGAAGTGACGCTCGCCACTGTAAGCTCTATTACATTTTTCAGCGAATCCATAAATACGGGCTTGGTAAGGTTGCCGTCCATACCGAGCTCGCGGTAGCGCTCCTGCTCTGTTTTGCTGGTGACCGGCGTAAGAGCGATGATAGGGGTGTAAGTTTTGGTCTTTTCCCCCAACTTGCGGATTTCGCGGATGATAAGCCCGCCGTCATGCTGAGGAATCCTAAGTACCATAAAGATTATAAAGAAATTCTTTTCCCTGCAGGCTTCAAGAGCTTCAGAACCGGAGGCTACCACTTTTACAGTATAACCGAGCTTTGAAAGGTGGCGCTGAGTGACTATCTGATTTAGCTCGTCATCTTCAACAAGGAGCGCCTCAAAGTTCTTGTTTAAGGTTCTCTTTTCGGCAATTCTCCCTTTGGAAGCGGAATCGGCGCTTAGGGTAACGCGGATTGCATCAAGGAGCTTTTCTTTATCCAGAGGGCGAACGATATAGTTGTCCATGCCGAGGGGGAGGAAATTTCCCGCATCGTCAACATTGGAAATTTTTGTTACCGCAATTATCGGCACGTGTTTCTGGGCTTTCTCCTCCTCCATCTTTATCTTGGAGATGGCAACCCCTATCCCTTGAACCGGCGATTGAGTGTCTATAATGATGAGGTCAAGCTCTTCGGACTTATGTGTATCCACGGCTTCATCGCCGTTTACCGCAATCTTGGTGTTGTGGCCTAGTTCCGCAAGGAGCCCTGAAAGTTCGTTCCTGCTCTGTTCTGAATCATCCACAAGAAGAACGTTGAGTTCTTTAAACATCTGCTTTTTGAGCTCTTTAGATATGGCGGAGAGGTTGTTGGAGCGGAGGATGGCGTTCATAAGATCAAACGGGAGAACAGGTTTCATAAGAACAGACGAAAAGAGTTCCCTCTCCTCGTAAGAGCAGTCAAGGTGTCCGGATGTGAGGAGTATCAGCGGGGTAGCCTTGGCGTATTGGTTGCTCTTAATATTTTTCGCAAGTTCAAGCCCGCTCTGGTTAGGCATATACATATCCATAATAATGAAGTCAAAAGACTTGGCAAGGGTTTCCCCGATTATGCGGAGCGCTTCGCTGGCGTTTGCCGCTTCGAGTGTGTTGACTTTCCACTTTGCAAGGAGCTTGCATATAACATTTCTTGACATGTTATTGTCCTCAACCACAAGAGCTTTAAGCCCCGTGAGCTGCGCTTCGTTTTTAACGGTGGTGTCGGTGGTGATGCTCCTGTTGGAGTAAGCAAGATAAAGGTCAAACCAGAAACGGCTGCCGCTTCCCACCTCGCTGTCAAGGTTAATTTTTGAGCCCATCATAAACAGGAGTTTTTTGGAGATGGCAAGCCCTAAGCCGGTGCCTCCGGATTTGGAGGCGATGTCTTTTGCCTGCAGTTCAAACACATCAAAGATACGCTCCTGATTTTCTTTGGGTATCCCTATCCCCGTGTCGCTTACGGCAAAACGGAGGGCGACGGTGGAAGTGTCCTTATTCTGGATGCTTACCGATAGCAGGACATTGCCGGAATTTGTGTATTTAATTGCATTGGAGAGGAGGTTCATAAGAACCTGAGCCACGCGCAGCGCATCGCAGAAAACAAATTCCGGTATTTCCGGATCGATATCCACGATAAGATCAAGGTTCTTTTCATGGGCTAAGTGAGAAACGCTTCCAACTGCACTGTATATAAAGTTGGAGAGGTTTATTTCATCTCTTGAGAGGGAAACGGCGCCGGATTCCAATTTGGAGAAGAACATAATATCGCTCATAAGCTCCATTAGGTTGTTGCCGGCTTTTCTGATCATAGCGAGGCGGGCGCGCTGATCGGAGGAGAGTCTGGTGGATAAGAGCGCCTCTGTTGATTCAAGCACACCGCTTAACGGGGTTGAAACCTCGTTGCTTATATTGTTAAGGAACACTGTTTTAGCGCGGTTTACCCCTTCGGCGCTCTCTTTAGCGACTCTAAGGGATTCGGTGCGGTCGTCAACTATCCTTTCAAGGTCCGTATTGAATTTTATAACATCGTCTTCAGCGGCATAGCGGCGATCAAGGTTGCCTAAGAGGTTTGCTGTGGAAGCCAGGAGGATTATAAGGAGTATCACCCATACCGCAATGTGGGAAACCACAAGAACTTGAGTAGTTTGATTAATGCTAAGCAGGTAGGGTTCGTAAGATATCTGGGTGGCAACGCCGCCCGCAATCTCCCCGTATTTATACCCTTGAGTGGTATGGCAGGGGATACAGCGCTCTTCAATCTTAAGGGGACCCATATACCGTAGATATTGCATACCGGAGGGATCGGTAATAAGCTCGCTGTATTCAAGCTCCCCCTCCCTTATTTTGGAGAGGGCAAGCGCTTCCCAATCGTCCGGCTTATTTGCTTCACGCATCGGCTTTTCGCTGGTGATATGCCTTTTTAATTCGGTGTTCACCACCCCGAGCTCATAGACAAGCCGAGTCATATATGTGGGGTTAAGATATGTCAGTGTAGTTCCGCTGCGAGTAACAACGGTTCTCTGCCCTTCAGGGAGGTATAGATTGGGACGCGCCTTATCTGAAGTTTCCACATATAAACCGCCTAACGTCAGGTTCAAACGCCAATAATACATATCGGTGTCATAAATGGTCCGGGCTTGGAAGAGGGCATTGTTGTATGCGCTTTTTTTGCTGTTATGGATATTAAAGATTAGAGACGCAAAAACCGCCGCGGTTGTAACCAACAATAACAGGAAGGTATAGGTTAATATGGACCGTTTTTCGTTTCTTCTGGTGACATTAAGATCGCTTCTCATAATCTAAGGGGAACCTCCCTAATACATGATGAAATTTATCACTATATTTAAACTTTACATTAGACGGTTTAAATTTTCAAGAAATTAATAACAAAAGAGAAAAAAAGATTGACGGATTTAAAACCCCCAAATGGGTCAAGAGGCTTTCTTGCAACATAAGAAAGGTTGTGGAACAAGAATATTTGGTAAACCCAGAGGTTACCAGACGCTTTACCGCGGCAGGTTCTATGGAAGAGATAAGGAAACTCCGCCGCGAGCGTTGGAATTCGGGAAAATCACAACATTCATCCCTTATCGCAAACGGTGAGATAGTCTTTCCGGAGAGTGAAAGAGGTTTGCTATGAACGCTTGCCTTAATAGTGCCCCCATCGTCTTGAATGAAGCCCTTTCCGATGAGGTAAAACGAGCGGAGTCGGCGGAGGATACAAAGTATGAAAAGCTCCTTAAAGACGGCGGATGGTCTGCACTCTGCCTGCGGGTCAAGGAGTGCATAGAATATTACGAGCAGTTGGCTTTAAACGGCGAGACAAAACGCTCCGACAGGATTAATGCTCTGGAACGGATAGCCTCTATGAGGGAAGTTATAGGCTTCCCGAAAAGTTTTTGTTTTAATTCATCAAGGCATTAATTATCCAAGGTGATGAGGTAATGGAGGGTGTAATCTCCGGAGAGTTTTCAAGCTTAAAAAGCTCATCGACCAAGTGATCCTCCAAAGCGTTGATGCCAGAAAATACGCGATTGCAGAACCCTTTTCCT
>JAITJJ010000091.1 GCA_031278965.1 Deferribacteraceae bacterium | reverse complement strand
AAATAACACGTTCCACTGCCTCTTGGGCTTAGATAATTAACGCAATTTTAATTTAAAAATGGAATGATATTTCGGACAAACTGTCCGCCTAATTGCTAATTTGTATTCATAAACTGGCAATTGCCGCCCCTTCGCGTAAGCCTCAACTTTTTATGAAAAGGTTGAGGGTGAAGGGGATTCCCGTAATGCCCATTCAGCGATTAAATAGCAATCAGTCTAAGCCAGAGACTGTGAAATCTCTCAGCTTTCCCTGTTACTGTGCGGTTTTATACTCTCCGTTTGCGATCCGCCTCTTTATATGCTTTTTTATCGTATCTCTGCGGAATGAAGGGAGACGGTCGATAAAGAGCACTCCGTTCAAGTGATCTATCTCATGTTGCATTATGCGGGCGGTATGTCCTTCGGCATTAATAATCACAGGATCAAAATTTTCATCCAGCGCCTTTACTAAAACCCGCAGATACCGTTTAACAGGCACATACTCCCCCGGTATGGAGAGGCACCCCTCTTCCACAATCTGTTCTCCCGACTCTTCAACTATTTCGGGGTTGATAATAATTTTAGGATTCTGCCCCTCTCTTCCGGCGGTTTCGTCATATACAATAAGGCGGATGGATTCCCCCACCTGCGGAGCTGCCAGCCCGAAACCGTTTGCGGCATATAAAGTCTCTTTCATATTCTCTATAAGCGCATTCAACTTATCGGTGGGAGAATCTATCATCGCCGCCTTTCGGCGCAAAACCTCAGACGGAAATGTCAGTATTTCAAGAACCATATTTTTCCTCAAAACAATATACCACAGCATTATATACATTTGCAACCGGCACGCCGTGCTTTATGGCAAGAGCTTCACAGTCGGAATATTCCGCCTTATATTTAATCAGTTCGTCTTTAAGATAAGAGCATTTAACCCTCACGCTTCCATAAACGGTGTTAACCTCTTCAAAACGCCGCTCCATATAACGTTTTTCAAAGAATATCTTGCGAACCCCAAGTGTGGAAGTATCCTTAAAGATTACATTTAAGACGCTTTCTTCTGTTTCTCTTGTAACAAGAACCGAGAGTTTAACTGCCAAACGACCCTTTTTCATAACAACGGGGGTTTTAAACATATCAAGCGCCCCTGCCTCAAAGAGCCTGTTTTCCATTAAAGAAAACGCTTCGGGGGACATATCGTCAATGGTGGTCTCAAAGAGATATTGTTCTTCAAGGCGGTTTTCCGATTCTCCGAGAAAGATTCTTAGTGCGTTGGGGAAAGATGATTCCCGTGTCCCGAAACCGTATCCGGTTTTTTTAGGCGTAAAGGAGATACTGTCCGTAAATTTCACTGCCTGCGCTTTTAAAATAGCCGCGCCGGTTGGGGTGGCTGTTTCAAAAGGGTGTCCGGTTTTTATGGGAACATCTGTTAAAAGCTCCGCAGTGGCGGGAGCCGGGACGGGGAGAATCCCATGGGCGCACTCCACAAAGCCGCTCCCTACCTGCACAGGGGAGGAATAGATCATATCAGGATTAAAATACTCCACCGCAACCGCCGCCCCAACTATATCCGCTATGGCATCAAGCCCTCCCACCTCATGAAAATGAATCTTTTCAACCGTTTCGCCGTGAACTTTAGCCTCCGCTTCAGCCAAAAGGGTAAAACAGAGGATACTCTGGCGTTTAATATTAACGTTTAGGGCGCTCTCCCCTATGATCTGCTTTATGTCGTTAAGCCCCCTGTGACGGTGCACTTTCTCCTTCTGAAGAATCTGAATGCGTGTTCCGCAAATCCCATGAGAAGCAACGGTATTTACTTCCAATGTTATATCACTCCAGATGGAGAGTTTTGCGAGTTCGCTTTCCAGATAATCTTTCGGCATACCGAGGTCTAAAAAAGCCGCAAGGTTCATGTCCCCGCTTATCCCCCCGGAGCAGTCGTAATAAAGTATTTTCATAATCTATCCTAAATTTTATTCAGAGTTTTCAGAAAAGGGATCATTAGGGCTATTTATTTAAAATCAGATCCTGCCTCCAAAAGCCCCTAAAAATTATATCCCACTGTGACAAGGAGAGACGCCCCGCCGAGATCGGTTTTGCTTGCACCGCGAACTCCTTGCTCAATAACCGTATATCTGAATAACAACCCTATGTCCCAACTGTTGATCATGCATATAACCCCTTCCTGAAGAGAGAACGCAAGCGCTGTCCCGCTGGTATCTTCGTTTATCGGCACGATCCCTCCGCGGTAACCTTCTCCTTCCAGAGAGTTGAGGCTATACCCCGCCCTTACTCCGGAGAAAAACCAGAAATTTTTATATAAATTAGCTCGCATCGTTCCTGAAATACCAAGTATAACGCTTAAAACCGAAAGATTTAAGGAATCGCCGCCCGCAATCTTTTCCTCAGTGGAAAATGAGTTAAATTCAAGAAAACCGCCCAAACCGATATTTTCATTTAAGAAATATGTGAAGTCAATTCCGGATGTAAAACCTGATTTATACTTAAATTCAGAGTATCCGGGCTCTTCGTAGCTTCCCGAAGGAAGAAACGGTCCCCCATAAAGGGAAAGTCTGTAATTAGCGGGCAGATTGCGATAGGTTGCTTCGCTGGCCCGCGCCTGAAGCGCAAAACCAAAAAAGAGAACGCTACACAGGAACATCTTAACGAAAATCCTCATACTGCCCCCACTAAAATTACAAGTTACTTAGTGCCTTATACAATTACAATATTTTCATGAAGTTTGTAGAATGTATGATAACCACTAAAATACACCATGAACACCTTTATTTACTATACGTATTATTATCTTAACCGCAACTGTTTTTTTCAAAAAGCTGAAAGAAAAACAGGTATTTGGTTTTCGTGTCATCCCAAAATGTCCCGGGAAAAATAAAACTGTGAAAAAGCTTGAAAATTCCCTTTTAAGAGGAAAATGCGTTCAAAGAAATTCCCGCGCCGCCCGCTGGAGCAGGCGGCGAACATGGGGATTTTCTGCTTGGAACAATTTAGATTACAAAAAGCAGAAGTATTGATACAACAAGGGCATAAATCGCCAGCGATTCGATGAGGGCAAGCCCCAAAATCATCACCGTCATAATGCGGGGGGCGACGCTTGGGTTGCGGGAAATTCCGTTTAATGCGGCATTGATGGCATGCCCCATGCCTATCCCTGTGCCGCAGGCCGCAATCCCTATGGAAAGCCCTGCCCCTAAAAACACGCCCCAAGCGCTTGCGCCCTGCTTAACGTCAATGGCCTCTTGGGCGTAGGCGATGTTGGAGAGCAACACTGCCATTAAACTTGTTAAAAAAATACCGAGAGTTTTTTTCATGAACCCTTTCTCCTAAAAAATTTCCTATTTAATGTGCATCCTCAAGAGCACCACTTATATACACCATAGTAAGAAGCATAAATACAAACGATTGGAGAACCCCCGTAAACACCGCTAGAAAATACATAGGGAGGGGAACCAGGAATGGAACCAGCATAAAAAGGATCGCCAAAACTATCTCTTCCCCTGTTACGTTCCCGAAAAGCCGCATGGTAAGGGAGAGGGGGCGGGCAAGGTGGCTTACAAGCTCTATAACAAACATAAGCGGGGCAAAAGGCGGGATCGGTCCTAAAAAGTGTTTTATATACTTTGCGCCATGAGTTTTTATCCCTATATATTGGTATAGCAAGAATACGCATACGGCGGGGGCTGCAGTGGTATTCATATTCATGGTAGGGTGCATAAAACCTGGGATAAGTCCGATAAGGTTTGAAATAACCACATAAAAACCGATCCCGATTATAAAAGGCATATATTTTCGCCCCTCATGCCCCATGACGCTCTCCCCTAGGTCATAAAGGTAGCCGATAAGCCCTTCAAAAGCGACCTGAGTTTTGCCAGGTATTTCCTTTGTCAATCTGCGGGTCAGCTGCCCTATGCACACTATAACCACCATAACAATGGTAAGCATAAACACATGGGAATACTTTGCAAACGCCTCATGGGGCAGCCAAGAAAGCACTGTTAGGGGGTGTTCCATTGCCCTTTATCTCCGTAATTTATATATTGTCAGCTGCTCGGAAACTTTACTGCTATGCCATAATAACAGCAGATAGAAAAAGATAGAACAAAAAGAAAAAACAAGCAAGACTTAACTT
>JAITJJ010000045.1 GCA_031278965.1 Deferribacteraceae bacterium | reverse complement strand
GTTGGATGTTACCAGAACCACTTATTGGAATATCCATACCCACTTTATGAACTCAAAGATCAAGGAAGGCGCATACGGCACTATCCCGATGGTTGTTATCTCCTCCACCTATTCAGACGCCGCTGCGATGCTTTCCACCGGGGTTCCGGATTATACCTACACGGTAAACGGTGCTTCAAAAACAGTGGATATCCCCCGATTTATCGCGTGCAGACCGGCGACGGACTCATGTCTTGCTGTGGCGATGATCTATGTTATCTACAAAAATAACCGTTGGAGCACCAGTTATATGGATAGGTCAACCCAGGCGAGCCGCAAGTGCTTCGGTTTCTTTGCTGGTGATACGGTTGCGAGCCAAGCTCCGGCGATCGGAAGCCAGCATACTTCAGTTCCGATAGTAAACCCTGTGGCTTTAACAGGGAGCGAACCATTTAATAGCGGCGGCGCTCCACTTTCAGCCGGAAGTTCTTTAACCGGATTCAATTTCAAGGTTCCCCCAGGAGAATCGTGCGAGGAATATTTAAAAGGGCTTGAGGTGGCGTGGGCTAGAGCTGCGGTAGACGGAGGAACTTCCAGCTATAAATATCCCCAGCCGTCAGCGGCGGCAACGCCGGGAGATGCCATATATACGAAAGTTTTGGAATACGCCGCCGCAGTTACCGGAGTTGACCCGGATGTTATAGAAGCGCTTGCCTTTAAATATTCGGAATACGCCAACCACCCTACGGATGCGGCTTTCATTGAGACCGGGGGCGGACCTCAAAGGGCATGGAACGCAGGCGAATGGGTATGGTCTCTGATAGGGCTTTCGGCTATGTGCGGGTATATTCCTAAGAAAGGCGGCGGGATAGCGGGGATGAGCATGTCTCACTTCCCGGAATATCTGAGTTTTAACTCTTCTGGCGTGACCACGCCGCCGATAGGTTCCGGCGGGGCATCAAACCCGGTTGGCGCTGCGGGTATTACTATTGAACTTTGCAACTGGCAGCATCTTGTTCTAACAGGAAAGGACCATAGAGACAGAGCACAGATTGTTAATGATGTGAATTATCAATTCCCCGGAATCGGATTTACGGCAGCGGATCTTCCGTTTAAGGTGGATGTCATAATCCATACTAATTTAAACAATATCCACACCCACCCCAATACCAGCAAGAATGCCGCCGCCTATAAAAAGGTGCCTACGCTGATAGTGATTGACCAGTTTATGACACCGACTGCCCGCATGGCGGATATCATCCTTCCCGCCACATCACACTTTGAACTTGAATCCTATGCCATCCCCACTAATACCACTGGCAGCACCTTTATACACCGGGAGAAGATAGTTGACAAACTATACGATACAAAGCCCGAGATGGAGATTCAAACTATTTTAACTGAAAAACTCGCTGCCCGCTTGGGGGGAGCCTACAGCAGCGTGCCGCCGTTCTCTTTTGCCCCTTTTGACTTTTTTAGTAAAGAGGATTATGAGAATGTTAAAATCACCGATTACTATAAGACTTACGTCCAAAATATTGACCTCCCGACCGCCGAAGAGCTTAAAAACCGTGAGGATGGACTATTTTTGCTGGAGACTTCCAAAGATAAACCGCTTCTGCCTATGAAAGACCTTATCGTGCCTGGAAATCTTGACACATCTACAGGTTTTCTGAACTTCTACTCTCCGCTCAGGGCTATGCGTCCCCCTACGCGCGTTTCGGCGGGTGCTACCGCCTCTTTCCTCTATAAACCGGGGGGTTGGCGCAATTCAACCCTTTCTTATCAGCCTTTGATGCAGGGGAGGGAGTTTTATTTTGACGACGCGAATCCGACTAACGGAACATTAGGCAATCCTTTAACCGGAAGATTTGTAGGCTTTAAATCCCCGATAAGCGGGAGAACCTATAAACTCCAATATATGACCAACAAGTCCCGCAATCGGGGGCATACGGTCTTCGACAGCACGGCTGCCATAAAAGATCAATTTCCGCAAGTCGTTAAGATGAACCCTGCGGACGCCGGGGCGAGAGGGATTCGAGAAGGAGATGCCGTCTATGTCTATAACGACCGCGGGTGTATGAAACTGCCCGCCAACCTCTCCCATTCAATCCTTCCCGGAATAGTAAGCATAGAGCACGGCGCATGGTACAGGCCGCACCCTACTGAAAAGGTTAAAGTTTGGATGCAGACAGATGAGACGGAGGTTTTTAAAGAAGTATCCGTCCCTGTGGATGTGGGCGGAGCCGACAATATACTTACCAACGACTATTTCGGTGAGGATCCCGTGATGTGCTGCGGTGCTGTCCCCGCTCAAGCTGGACCTTGCGAAGTCAGCTTAACAAAACCTGAAGACGGAGGAATATTGATATGAGTCAATGGGGTTTCTACTTTAACCAAGACAGGTGCATAGGGTGCAAAACTTGCCTTACAGCCTGCAAAAATTGGAACGACGCCCGCAGAGGGGATGCGGAGGTAAACGAACTGACCGTAAACCCCAATCTGGCGGACAGCGACAACCGGACAGATGCGAACGATTATATAGACAGCGCAACCGGTGCCACCAACTATGCCCGTTACCGCAAATACTATATGAAAGAGCAGTGGCGGCGTGTGGAGACCGCCGAAACCGGGGCTATAACCACGGATGAGAAAGGGATCTTCCGCTATAATCTGGACAGGCGCTATCTCTCCATAGGGTGCAACCACTGCGAAGATCCCGCGTGCGTAAAAGTATGCCCTACAGGGAGCATCTATAAAGAAAGCACGATTGGCGCGGTGCTTGTGAACAATATAAACTGCATATCGTGCGGTAGATGCAAAGACGCCTGCCCTTGGAGCGCCCCGCAATTTTATTCTGAAAATTACCGGGATTTTGCCTTAAGCGATCCCGCAAGACCGAAGATGACCAAGTGCACGCTCTGCTTAGAACGTGTAAAAGACGGACGCCGTCCGGCGTGTGTAGCCGCGTGTTGGAACAGGGCATTGGATGCGGACACGCTTGAACAGCTTGCGATCAAATACCCCGGTTCTCCGGAAGCTTTGCCGGAGTTTGAAAGCGACTATGTTGAGGCGCTTGGTTCAAACACAAATCCGAGCATACTCTTTAAGGCAAAGAGCTGATACACACCATATTTTCCTGTCCCCCAAGTGTCCTGTAAGAATTCGGGACGTTTGGGGGAGAGACGGCGCACGGATCTTTAGTATCCTTAGGAGGGAAGATGGACGATTATGCTGAATACTCGGCAGTCAGGGCGGAAATATACAAATTGCTTGCTGCTCCGTTTTATACGGAAGCCGCTCCCGATTACCTTGCCCGGTTAAAAAAGTATATCCCGGTGTTTATAACGATGGCGGAAGAGTTTGCTTCCGCTGAAATCAGGGAAGGCGTCTCTCTGTTGGAAGTATTTTTTGACAAGAATACCAATCCTGATAAAACGGCAAGAGAGTATAGACGGTTTTTTGCGCGCCTCTTCCTTGGGATTTCCCAACATGATGCGGTGAAGAATATCTGCCCGCAGGAATCATATTATCTCTCCCCTAAACACCTTATAATGCAGGAACAACGCGATCAAGTGCTTGAGATTTACTGCGGGGAAGGCATCGGAAAAACTGATAACTTTAAAGAACCGGAAGATCATCTCAGCGCTGAGTTTCACTTTATGGCGCATCTGTGTAAGCGCTCTGCTTCGGGCAAAGATACTTTAGGCGTTCAGCAGAAGTTTTTGGTCGATCACATCTTGAAATGGGTGCCGATATGCTGCAAGGATCTTTATCTTCAATCCGGCAAATTGCCGGATGAAAGCGGCTTGTATTATCAGGGCATTGCCAAACTGACGGAGGGCTTCATAATCTGCGAAACGCTTTTTGTCGGGGATCTCGCCGCTTGAGCGGATGGACTTGTGTTTTTATGTTTGTGTGCCGCTAAGAGCGCATAATCGCGCTTAAAACCATTTGGAGGAGTTATGAAACGGTTAAAGATACCACTTGTTATATATATGGTGCTGTTTTGGAGTGTGTTTTTCTGCCTGAATTCTTTTGCCCTTGAGGGCGGGGAATATCAGACGCCGAATACTTGGAAACGGCACTATTCTGTCGGAGGGATAAAATACAGCGCAGGAAGCGTTGCGCCCGGCGGGGCCGAAGTTGCTCTTACCGCTGCGTCCCGCACCGTATACCGCTATTTTGAAGATAGTTTGACAGAGGAATTCGCCTATCTCCGATTAAAGGCAGGCAATATTGAGGCTGCGGGAGGCGATATAGCCTTCAACCTTTATCTGCGGGGCGGTTATGCCTCAGAAAAATTTGAACCGGAAACTTTTAGTGCCTCAAGGAACGGTTTTTACGCCGAGAGAAAAGATGATCTCTCTGCTTTGCGTGTATATCAGGGCAACGCTGTTTTTGAAGATATTATACCGCTGACTGCCGTAACCCTCGGTCGGCAGTATCTCTCCCACATAGACACCCAACTGGCGGACGGAGGGAATATTGATGTTTCTCTCTTTAAGAAACGTTTAACGCTTCACGCTCTCTACGCTCTGCCGGTGAGCTTTTATGCAACCGATCCGCACACGTATATTTACGGCGGCGGAGCAGACGCTTCCCCCTCTGACTTTTTAAGGATAAGGGCAGAGTATCAGGCCTATGATGACAGAACGCAGGAATATCGCAATGATGTTATAAAAGCCCGCATAGACGGAAAGATTCCCCCCGGCAATCTCTACCTTAACTATAAACGTATTGATTCGGCAAACGATATTCAGGCGGGAGCCATATTGGATTTTAAGCCTGTTGTTGAAGGGCTGGGCGGCACTGTTATTACCGCTTCTGCCAGAACCATTACCGACAGTTACGGAGAGGAAGTCACTCTCTTTTTAGACCCTTATAGCACAAGTTTAGGGCAAGAAGGGAAAAATACCATCCTTGCGGGGGAGATATCGCAGGGAATCCGGGAGTGGCTTGCGGTAAGCATCGGCGGGGAAGGCAAAATTATAGCCGGGGATGCGGACTACGCACACCGGGATTTTTCTCGTGTATATGCAAGTATTGATTTAAACGGCGTATTCTCTCCGACCATATATATTAAGATATCGGGCGACATCTGGACAGCCCCCAAAGACGGAAATCTTAAAGAGGAGAGCACCTTTCAGATCGGTGGTGAAATAAGCTGGTCTTTGGGTGATTTCGCACTTTGGGGCGGAACAAATTTTCAGAAATACCGATATTATTACCCCGAAGAAGAGCGAACGGTGTTTCTTGCTCCTTCGTTAAAACGTTTTGAGGAAGATGCCCGCACCTTTTATCTGGGCGGAGAATACACCCTCTCCGGGACGGGACTGACAATAGGGGCGGATATATCGGTCGTATCCAGCTCTGTATACAGCGCATATAACAACGATTTTAACGATTCAATGGACACCAGGGCAGAGCTTATGCTCAATTGGGTTTTGTAACCCGATAATACGGAGGAAAGATGAAAAAGATAATAATAACAGCGGCATTTGCTTTGTCCTTTGCCATAACTGCTGCTTTTGCCGTGGAGTCAGATAAGCCGGAGACCCACGACGGCTCTTGGAAAACCCGGCACGGTAAAGTAAGCAAAGCAGATGAAAGCGAATGCCTTAGCTGTCACATAGATAGAATCGCCTGCATAGACTGCCATCAAGACAGCAAACCCCGGGATCATACGAGCGCCTATGTATATAAAGGGCACGCTTTAAAAGCGCAATGGTCGCGTGAAAGCTGCGCTTCCTGCCATACCGACAGTTCCTTCTGCGACGAATGCCATCTAATCGCCGCTCCTTCCAATCATAAACGGGGATGGGGAGGCGATCTCTATAATTCTGACGGCAGCAGTACGGGAAGACAGGGACGGCACTGCACAACCGGATGTCATTCGCTTGTAGCATCCGGAGCTTTGATTTTTGGGAACGACAGGGTAACAAGAGGGTGTAAAACTTGTCACCAAACCTTGGAACGCAACTCCGGCGGAGTACACCCGCCGAACCCGTAGAGAGCTTTGCCTTGTGGGTTAAATATAATTGAGCGGGGATTAAAGATATGTGCGGGCAGTCAAAATAGGCTGCCCGCCTTTGCAATTATGGTTAAAAAGAATATTAATGAGAAAAAACGCAGAAGAGAATAAAGTGAAATAAGGAGCATTTGCCTATACTCGTTTCCTTTTTTTATAATTTTATTGAAAAGATGCTTGGGAAAATATTGTTCGGGAAAAAACTTCTCCCGCTCTTCTCCACCGCAAGAGAGCTTGTAAAAAATCTGAAAGTATGTTTTTTATCGCTCTCTTTTGCGGTTTTAGGGCAGCTCCGGGGAGCCGCAATCTTTCTGGTATGGCGGGCAATAACCCTTGCCTTCTCCCTTTTGGGCGATTTTTTCTACCTTTCCATAGACAAAAAGATATTG
>JAITJJ010000026.1 GCA_031278965.1 Deferribacteraceae bacterium | reverse complement strand
TTGCTCCCGCCGACTATTATCGGCTGAACCTGCGGGAGGTAGCTAACCTTTATGTTATCCACGCTCCCGGTGATCATATAGCGGGCTCCCGCAAGACGCCCAAAATTCACGGCGGTGTCTGGATCCGCTATGGTAATCTGAAATTGCTGCTCTTTTAATATCCGATCCAGCTGAGAGCGGGCAACTACATTTACGCCGCCAAGATTCACCAAAACCCCTTCAACCGCACTCTGCGCGAATTCTCCGAGCTGCGGTTCAAGATAACGGGAAGCGCTTTCATAGTTATGAAAGGTGTGCCCTCCCGCAAAACCGGGCGCGACGGCAACTCCAAAGCCTGAGCTGCCGCTTGCGGTTGTGACCTGCCCGCTCTGATAAGCGGTATTGTTCAAGAACTCCGCCACCGCCACATTGATCCCCGCGCGGTCATATATTCCGCCGCATACGGAGGGGATGGATATTTCTTCCATGTCCCCAGTTCCAATCTCCATAAGAGAGGGATCTATTGCCGCCGCACAACCGGCTGAAAAAAAGAGAAGCAGAAAAATACGGAGCCTGTTCAAGGAGTTTTCCCAAGAAGCGCCATAACTTGCTTTAAATCTTCCCATACATCCCTTTTTTTGGTTTCATTCCTTAACAGATAGGCGGGGTGGTAGGTTGGCATAACTTTTATCCCTTCGTAATCCTGAAAGATCCCCCGCAGTTTGGATATCCGCGTATCCAAATTTAAAAGGTGCATCACAGAGACCGCCCCTAGAGCAACAATAACTTTGGGTTTAACCAACCGTATCTGCCGGTGGAGGAAATCTATGCAAGCGTCCACTTCATTCTGAAAAGGATCCCGATTTTCAGGGGGGCGGCATTTCACCACATTGGCAATAAATACGTCTTCACGTTTATAGTGCATTGCCTCTATCATCTTTGTAAGCAGCTGCCCGGCGCGCCCGACAAAGGGGAGGCCGGATTTATCTTCATCTGCTCCGGGACCTTCGCCTATAAACATAAGCTCCGCGCTTCTGTTGCCAGAACCGAATACACTATTTGGGCGGGTAGAGCAGAGCCCGCAGAGTTTACAATCCGCAAGATCAGATTCAAGAACCTGCCAGCTGTCCTCTGTTTGGGGAGCAACAGCGGGTGCGGGGGGCGTGTATTTTATTATCTCCGCTATTCCGTATATTGCCGCCAGTTCAAGGGTTGCGAAGTTATCCACTTTTAAGCTTTTCCGCAATCTTAATGAGAATTTTATATGCCAGCGTCTGCTTGGGCTGTTTGGGGAGCGATAACTTTTCTCCGTCCTCAAAGATCAGCATCACCTCATTATCATCCGAATTAAAGCCGATACCAGGCTTTGAAACATCGTTCAGCGCTATGAGGTTCAAACCTTTTTCCTTTAGTTTTATCAGGGCGTTTTCCTCAGAATTTTCACACTCGGCGGCGAAACCTACGAAAAATTGATCCCGTCTCTTGCCCTTTGCCGCCTCCTTTAATATGTCAACGGTTTTTACGAGGTCAATGGAAAGTGTGTCCGCAGATTTTTTTATCTTTCCGCTGTTCGGATTGGCGGGGGTATAGTCCGCCACAGCCGAATTCATTATAAGTATGTCGGCATTATTCACCCTTTCCGTTACCGCTTTCAGCATATCTGCGGCGCTTTTAACATAAAGAGTATTCTCCACCGCCGGTTTCAGAGAGACGGGACCGCATATCAACTCCACTTCCCCTCCCAGAGCTTGGGCGGCTTCCGCCAGAGCAACCCCCATCTTGCCGCTGGAATGGTTGGAAATATAGCGGATAGAATCTATATTTTCCGCAGTGGGTCCGGCGGTGACAAGGATATGTTTCCCCGCAAGTATGGGATCAAAATGCCCTACGATAAGCGACAACTGCACCAAACGGACTATTTCGTCCGGCTCCGCCAACCTTCCTATGCCACTCTCATCGCAAGCCAACGCCCCCGCCGCGGGAACGGCAACAAAATAACCGCGGGCAATAAGTGTCTTGATATTCGCCTGAGTGGCGGGGTTCATATACATGGCAGAGTTCATGGCGGGGAAGACCATAATTTCAGAACCGGCGGCAAGGGCGGTTGCCGCAAGGAGGTTATCCGCCAACCCATGGGCAAGTTTTGCAATAGTGTTTGCGGTGGCAGGGGCTATCAGGAATATATCCGCCCAGTTTGCCAAGTCAATATGGTCAATCGGAGCGCCCCGCACCCCCTCAATATAAACAGGGGATTCAGACAGAGTTTCAAAAGTAAGGCCGCCCACAAAGCGGGCGGCGTCTTCAGTCATAATAACACGGACATTATGCCCGGATTTTTTAAGGAGTCTAAGGACGTATACCGCTTTATAACAGGCAATCCCGCCTGTTACCCCCAGAAGAATGTTACTCATTGTTCATAAGGAGCAGGTTCCGCTATCTCGTCAATGAAAATTAGTTTGCGCTCAATTATCTCATCCAAAGCATTGGTTGTAACTTTATTATACTCAGTCACTAACGGCTTAACTGTATCCTCCGTAGGGGAATTCAATTCCCGCGCCCGCTGGCTTGCAATATGAACAAGCCGAAAGCGGCTTCCGATGTCCGATTCTTTTATTGCTCTTTCAATATCCAAAAACGGCATTTTATCCACCTCTTGATAAAAAGATACTACACAAGGCGTCCGGATAGATCAAGAGATAATTCCAATAAATAGGCATATAATTTAGGAGGTTCTCTCAGCTTTGCAAACCTATGCCATCCACTTCTTTGAAAAGAAGCGGATGGCGGAAAAGCATGCCTGACTCACAAAGGTTAAGTTCATTGCCCACCACACCCCGATTGCTCCTCCTTCAAAGGTTATCCCAAGAAGATACACCAGTGGTATCCTTACAACCCAAAGGCTTACAAGAGTATATTTCATGATGGATTTCGTATCCCCCGCTCCCGCCAATGCACCGCCAAAAGCAAGGTGAGCCGCCACAAGAGGCTCGGAAAGCATAATTATTTTAAGATAGGTTACTATCTCCCTGTATACTTCCGGATTTGGCGTTCCCCCCATATCTTTTGAAGCAAGGAGATAGGCAATGGGGGAAGAGAACAATAAAACGCACGCCGTAATGAGAGTTACAGCCGCAACAGAGCAGAGGGCGGTTGCAAAAGCAGCGTTAAAAGCCTCGTTTGGTTTATCTTCCCCAAGAAAGTTTCCCACGGTAACGGCATTTGCCATATTAAACGCAAAGGCCGGCATAAATATTATGGATTCAATCCTTAACCCCGCAGTGAGGGCTGCCATGGTTTCCACGCTCCCTTCCGGCAGCTTTGCGATGATATAAAACACCGCAAAGGACGAGAACTGCCAACTGAACATCACCACAGCGGAAGGCCAGCTGATATTTGCCACCTTCATCATTATATCTTTGGAAAAGCGCCGCAGGCTTTTGCCTCCGGAAAGCCGCAGGGCGGCGGCGCCTGTTAAAACAAAGGCAACCAGCCAACTTGCGGAAGTGGAGAGAGCAATCCCGATAAAATGCAGCGGAGTAAAAAACACCAGAATAAAGTTTAAAGCTATATTTATACATGCAGTTAAGACCATAACCCGCATTGAAACTGAGATAAGACCGACAGCCCTTAATATCCCGTTAAACAGGATTGTCATAAGGTGAAAGAAGAGCCCCAGATTATAGAATACGGCAAGGGAAACCGCCTCTGACTGAACCTGCGGAGCAAGGTTAATATTTTTTAAGATTAGCGGAGCCGAAACCCCTGCAATTACGGTTATTACAAGTGAGATGACAGATGCAAAATATACAGCGGTATATACAGCCGGCGGAAGTTCTCTTTTTTTATTCGGGCTTGTGGCAATGCGGGAAATGACCGCAATCGTCCCCACCGTTACGGCGTTTACAATAAAGGTAAACACAAAGTAGGTCTGATTTGCAACCCCCACTGCCGCCTGCGTCTGTTTTCCCAACATCCCCGCTATAAGGGTATCCGTGAGGTTTATAAGTACATCAAACCCCATAATAACGAGCATTGGAAAAGTAAGCCGCCAACTTGCGAGAAGATATACCCGCAACTGCCAAACAGGTAACTTCATAAAACAGGATTATAGCATGAAAATATTTTGAGTGTATGAAAAAAGGATTTTTAAATTTTTATTTCCTTTTGCCCAAGAAACAGTGCTCAAGCTGTCGGCGTTTTCTTCCCTCTTTCACGGAATGGATGGATGGCGGAAGTTCGCCGCCTGTGCCAGAACGGGGTAATTTAAAATTCCACTCTGGGATAGGCGGCATCCGCCTAATCTTAAAAAGTCGTCTTATCCTAAATTTTTTTTGAAAAGCTGTGCATGGTTTGCGTGAGAGGGAGTTTCAGCAACTGGCGGTTCTGGAAAATAATATGCTGGAAACCTCTAATGACACCGATTATTTTATTGTGGACGTGGAGTATGAAGCAGCCCTTGAAGGCGGGAATA
>JAITJJ010000231.1 GCA_031278965.1 Deferribacteraceae bacterium | reverse complement strand
CCTCCGGTAACCCGAATTTTTTCCACCCCGAGTTTAGCCATAATTTGGGCGGCAAAGGTCATGTCCTCATACCTCAATGTGCTGTCGTGAGATATAAAGATAAAATTTTTCTGGGGGGTGCAGTATTTACAGCGGTAATTACAGCGATCTGTGACGGAGATTCTAAAATATTTTACCGCCCTCCCCGCACTGTCCTTAAGCGACGTATCTAATTCAGCCATATATGTCAACTTCTTTTATTTCTTCTGCTTTCTTCTTCCCGCTGAATTTCGTGATAAAGATGCTCACTTCGTAAAGCAGGATAAGCGGGAAAGCCATAGCGACCTGGGAGATAACGTCCGGCGGAGTCAGCGCCGCCGCAAGGATAAAAATCCCCACTATGGCAAAACGCCTGTATTTTTTAAGCATATCAGTGGTCACCAACCCCACTTTGGAGAGAAAGTATATAATCACCGGCAGTTCAAAAACCACCCCGAAAGCAAGCATAAGTTTTAAAACAAAACTTAGATAAAATTCCACAGAGAGAAGGGCGGATATATTCCACTCCCCGGAGGCATAGGAAGTCAGAAACCGCATCCCCAGAGGAAAAACAATATAATAAACAAAAGCGGCACCCGCGAGAAAGAGGAACGAGGCAGAAAATACAAAGGTTACAAGGTAGCGGCGCTCCTCTTTATAAAGACCGGGCGCCGCAAAACGCCAAAATTGAAATAGAGTGAACGGCATTGTGATAAACAGCGCCGCCAGAAAACACATCTTAAGCTCCGTTACAAACCCTTCCGTAAGTTTCAGCATTGACAGGGAGATATTATCTGATAGGAGAGGGGCGATGGGAGCCGTAACGAAAGTATATATATACTGGCTCTGCCAGTAACAGAATATAAAGAATATCAGGATGACAAGCAGTATCTTTACAATCCTCCCCCTAAGTTCCCTAAGGTGATGGGAGATAGGGTAGGTTGTTTCAACGGTAGGCTTCTCTTTTATATCTCCCACCGTTTAGTCAACCTCCTTGATCAGGTCGCTGCGCTTTGCCCGTTCGACAGGCTTATTTTCAGCGGCAGGTTCACTCTTCGTTTCGGCCTCCGCCGCGGGAGCTGCGATTTTATTGACTTCCTGAGCATCATGCGGAGTTTCTTCCAAGGCTTCCGCTTCCCAACGGCTTTTATAAACGCTTTTCGTATCCCTTGCCCTTTGCGGCGTCACTTCAACATTGTTGATATCCGCCGCCCGCTTTAGGTCGTTAAAAGCTCTCTTAAATTCGGCATACCCCTTGCCGATGGATTTGGCAACCTTAGGCAACTTATCCGGTCCTATGACTATTAAAGCCACCAAAAGCACAATCCCAATCTCCGCAAAACTCAAACCCATTTAGCTCTTCCCGTAATATAAATCTGAAAAATGATACAGCAAAATTAAAAGAGCGTCCATAAAAAAGCTATTATTCTTTTTGTCTGTAATCCGGGAGTTCGTGAACGTTCATTGGAAGCTGCAACTACCCACATCGCGATGTTGTTAGAAATCGTAAAGATGAAAAGCTGCTTGGATATAAACTCCAAATCTTTATATCTTTATCGCCTCCCGAACCGCAGCTACTGTTTTTTCCGCCTCTTCTCCCGCTTTTTTCTGGGAATCCGCCAGATATTCATCCGCATCTGTAATCTCTCTTTCCAAACGGGTGCGTTTCTCCCGTATTGGAGCTAGAAAGGCGAGGACATGATTAATAAGGATTTTTTTGCAGTCAAGACACCCTATCCCCGCATTTTTACACCCTGCGGTAACTTCCGCCTTTTCATCTTCAGTTGAAAAGATGTCGTGATACGGATAGACCGGGCAGCATTCCGGATCCCCCGGATCACTCCGTTTCTTGCGGTTTGTATCGGTTACCATAGTTTTAAGCTTCTTCTCCACAACTTCCGGAATATCTGAGAGCATAACCGAGTTATCGTAGCTTTTGCTCATCTTTCTGCCGTCCAGACCGGGGAGCTTTGCCTGTTTGGTAAGCAGCGCCTGCGGCTCCACAAAAACCTCTTTATTGTAAAGCGTGTGGAAACGCCGCACTATTTCGCGTGAGAGTTCAACATGTGGAACCTGGTCAATCCCAACCGGCACATAGGCCGCGTTATATATTATAATATCCGATGTCATAAGCACGGGATATCCCAGAAAGCCGTAGTTGGCAAGGTCTTTATGGGAGAGCTCCGCTTGCATCTCCTTATAGGTGGGGGTGCGCTCCAGCCACGCCACAGGAGTTATCATCCCCAAAAGGAGATAAAGCTCAGCGTGGGCAAGGTTTTTAGACTGCACAAAAAGAACGGATTTTTCCGTATTCACGCCCGTGCTTAACCAATCCAGCAAGAGTTGACGGGTATTTTCCCGAATATCATCAGGAGCCTCAAAATTGGTGGTGAGGGCATGCCAGTCAGCTATCCCGTAAAAACATTCATAATCTTTCTGGAGCTTGATCCAGTTGTCAAGCGCTCCGAAATAGTGCCCCAGATGAAGCCGCCCCGTCGGGCGCATTGCACTGAATACCCGTTTCAATGAACAAACCCTCCAAAAGCAAGGCTGATTAGATAACCGTTTACAAAGTGTATTGCCGGAAAGATAACTTTGCCTATAATTCCCGTAAAAACAAGGATAAGAATCAGAAAGAACCCCCAGCGTTCCATTTTCCCGTAGACATAGGCTTTATCGGGGGGGAGAAGGTTTTGGAGCACCCGCCCGCCGTCCAGCGGGAGTATCGGAATAAGGTTAAATATTCCCAAAGTAACATTGATAACTATTAAATATTGTAGCGAATGAAATATGAATACATAGATGCTTGCGTTTTCTGCAATCTTCCGATCGAGCGTTTCAAACCCCACAAGCCGAAAAAACAGGGCAAGAAGGATAACCCCTAAAAACGCCATAAGGAAGTTGCTGACAGGTCCCGCGGCGGCAACAATTAAGGGTCCGTAGCGTTTGCGGCTTATAACGGCAAAATTCACGGGCACCGGCTTTGCCCACCCGAACATTCGGGTTATGAGCAGACACGCAAGCCCAAGAATATCTAAATGGGCTAAAGGGTTGAGGGTCAGGCGCCCCGCATTTTTGGCGGTGTTATCCCCCAGATAATACGCTGCATAGCCGTGGGAAGCCTCATGAACAGTGATCGCCAAGATAAACGGAACTACTGAGAGGATGAGTTTTGACAAGTCAAAATCAAAAAAACTCATCCCGCAAGACCTCTGCGGATAAGGTCGTGCATATGCACAATCCCAATCGGCTTACCTTCTGCATCCACCGATAAAAGGGTGGTAATGGAGTAGGTTTCCATAAGCTCTAAGGCGGCTGCCGCCAACTCGTCCTGAGAGATAACTTTAGGATTTCGGCTCATGATTGCGGCGGCGGTGAGCTTGCCGTAACTCTCATATTTTTCCATACACCGCCTAAGATCGCCGTCCGTGACGATCCCCGCCAATTTCCCTTCTCCGTCCGTTACGGCGGCGCACCCAAAGCGTTTGGAGCTTATAATATATAACAGATCTTTCATCGGGGTGGAAAGTTTTACCACCGGCAGCTCTTCATTGGTGTGCCAAATATCTCCGACCCGAAGGAATAGGCGGTTGCCGAGGACGCCGGAGGGGTGGTAAAGGGCAAAGTCTTTATCGGTGAAGCCGCGCTCAACCATAAGGGCAACCGCAAGGGCATCCCCCAGAACAAGAGAAACGGTAGTGCTTGAGGTAGGAGCAAGGTTTAGTGAACACGCCTCCCGTTCAATACTAGCGTCAAGGTGGGCATCGCTTTTTTTAGCCAAAGTGGAGGCGGAGTTGCCTGTAATGGAGATTAACGGATATCCCAAACGTTTTATTAAGGGGAGGATTGCTTTTATTTCCTCAGTCTCGCCGCTTTTGGAGAGGGCAAGCACCGCATCGCCTTCAGTCAGCATCCCCATATCCCCGTGAACTGCCTCCGCAGGGTGAATAAATAAGGACGGCGTGCCTGTGGATGATAAAGTGGCGGAGATTTTATGGGCGATATGCCCGGACTTCCCCATTCCGGTGACCGCCAGGCGCCCTTTGCAGGCAAGGATTATGCTGACGGCTTTTTCAAAATTAGCGTCAAGCCGCTTTTTCGCCGCTTCTATTGATTCTATCTCCATGTCAAAGGCCTTAAAGGCGGTTTCCAAAATCTTGCTCATATATTATTCCCCTAGTATATTTAAACTTTGGTATACTTAAGCCCGCAACAGCCATCCGCAGCTTTTATAAGAAAGCGGCGGATACTTTGAGCGGAAAACATAATATTTGGTGAGTGCATTATATAGCACCTTCCGCCTCTGTTTGCAAGATTTCGTTTTCGGTTGCGCAAGTAAGGATAAAACCGCAGTTTTCCTTCCAGCTGCTGATAATAAAAGGGATGGGGGCGTGAACCCCATCCCTCTCATACGACCTCTCAGGTCATTCTAACACATACTTTTTATCGGCAATTATATGAAAAACTTAAATTAAAAGTAGAACAGAAGAAAGGAAATCCGCCGAAGCCATACGCAACGTTATAAATCCTCCCCCTCCAAAAAACAGCTTGATATTAAACTCGCCGTATTGTACTCTTGATTGTTAATGGACTGCAAAATTGCGGAAAATATATAAGCCGCAATGCGATAAGTAAGGTCAATATCCTCTTATCTTGCGACATATCCCTAAACAATTTTTCTTTTTTTATTGACATAAGAATTAAAAATGGTATCTTAATTTTAATACATATAATTCCTATATGAATTTAGGATAATAAGGAGATCATTGTGAGCAAAAAAGATTATACGACTTATCGCTTTGAAACCCAACAAGTGCATGTTGGGCAGGAGGAACCGGATCCCGCCACAGATTCCAGGGCGGTGCCAATCTATCAGACCACGTCTTATGTTTTTAAAGATTCCGCCCAAGGAGCGGGGCGTTTTGCGCTTACTGAACCGGGCAATATTTATACCCGTTTAATGAATCCTACGTCAGATGTGTTTGAGAAGCGGATTGCAGCTCTTGAAGGCGGTGTTGCGGCGCTTGCCCTAGCTTCAGGCGCGGCCGCAACGGCATATTCCGTCCAAAATATCGCCGCCTCAGGAGATCATATTGTCTCTGACAAATATATCTACGGCGGCACCTATAATCTTTTTGCCCATACCTTTGGGGATCTTGGGATTAAGACAACCTTTGTTGACGGAGGAAATCCGGAGAATTTTGAAAAGGCCATTCAGCCGAACACTAAAGCCATCTTTATAGAAACCCTGGGAAATCCCAACTCAACTATTATTGACATAGAGGCTGCGGCAAAGATTGCCCATTCTCATGGAATTCCGCTTATAGCCGACAATACCTTTGCCACCCCGTATCTTCTGCGTCCCATAGAATACGGGGTTGATATTGTGGTGCACTCCGCCACAAAGTTTATCGGAGGGCACGGCACATCTATAGGCGGCGTTATAGTGGACAGCGGCAAATTTAATTGGGAGCAGAACGATAAATTTCCGGGAATCTCCAAACCCAACCCCAGCTATCACGGGGCGGTTTTTACCGAAGCGGCCGGCAATCTTGCTTATATAATCAAGGCGCGCACCACTATTTTACGCGACCTTGGAGCAGCCCTCTCTCCGTTTAACTCGTTTCTGTTTCTGCAAGGGCTTGAAACTCTATCCCTTAGAGTGGAAAGGCATGTGGAAAACACATTAAAGGTTGTGGAATTCTTAAAAGGGCATAAAGATGTGGAAAAGATAAATCATCCGTCTCTGCCTGATCACCCGCACAACAATTTATATAAAAAGTATTTTCCAAAAGGGGCGGGTTCCATTTTCACCTTTGAAATTAAAGGTGATTCTGACAGAGCAAGGGGATTTGTGGATAAACTGGAGCTGTTCTCAATTTTGGTAAATGTGGGGGATGTAAAATCTCTTGCCATACACCCTGCTTCCACAACCCACTCGCAGTTAAGCGAAGCGGAACTGCTTGACCAGGGAATTAAGCCGAACACCGTCCGGCTCTCAGTAGGTACAGAGCATATTGACGATATACTGGATGACTTAAAACAGGCATTTTAAAGGGATTTTTAATGTAAATGGGGGCTACTCATTATTGGGCAATTCCTTTATAGTCCCCTTTCGTGAAAAGGTTGAAGAAAGAGAGTGAAAGTCCGTGCCAGACTGCGTTGTAAAGTGTTTTTGAAAATGTTCTGGGAGAAATAAGAGATAATCCCTAAACTTTTGTTTGAATATTTGGGATTATAGCAAAGTTTTAGAGAGTTACAGTATAGGGATTCGGAATCAGATAGGCTGATAAATGGGGAAAGCGGACTAGCGGTATTACCGCCGCTCTCGCTGACGCTCCTTTAGCCGCTCGGTGCGGCTGAAAAAAGCGTCAGTTGTAGTTATTTAATGACAGTTATTAAGCAGTTCTATGAGGTTGACTGTTCACGAAGTTTTTGAAATTAGTAAGT
>JAITJJ010000191.1 GCA_031278965.1 Deferribacteraceae bacterium | reverse complement strand
GCAGGAAACGCTGATGCGAGGAACACTATTATTATTTGTATAGTTTTAATTTTCATATTCATACCTCTCCGGCTGAATTTCTCCAAGACATTTAATATCTAAAAACATCTCTTCAAGAGCGCGCCTATCCTCTGAAATAAATCCGCGTAAAAATATCAGGAGGGGCTTAAAGAGCTTTTCATCCACATTGTATTTAAGGGTCTGCTTAACAAACTCTTTTATCCATTTATTAAAATGGTTTTTGTGGAATTCAATCTGTTCGGTTATCAAGGCATCATAACCAGTTGCTCCCTCTTCTGAATTAACTGTTTTTTCCAAGCACAACATGCTCTCTTCCGCCAATTTTGCCATAAAAGCCAGTTCTATTGAGATATGGTCATCATATTCGGTTACATCTTTCGATCTGTGCATGTTATGCTTCCTCATTAACCTTACCATGTCGTCCCGTGCATCATAGCTTTCAACCCGTCCTCCGGAAGTATAAAAGGTTTCCTCCATAGGAACGGAATCTTTCAGACAGAAAAGCGTAGTATAGCGCCTTAACGCTTCCATTTCATACTCATCCCGCTCTTTGCCGAAGAGTTTGTCCCGTTTGGAGAGAAAACTTTTAATCCCACAAAACCCTTTCCGCATATCCTTATTACCGCTTTCGGCTGCGACTTTAGATAATATCGGAAAGTTCTTTTTCAGCAGATCATAGTGTTCTTTATCCGGCAGTATCCTTAACGCAATGCCGAAAAGCGAATAAATGCCGTTGCGCACAAAGTGGATGTCCTTTAGGGTTTTTATGTCTTCCATAGTTTAATGTTGATAAGTGCCGCAAATACGGCACTTATCAAGCTCCTTATTAAACGGGTATTCCTGTATAAACAGTTGACTTATGTACCACCAACGCATCACGCTTTTTAATAAAAACTGACGGAAGCGTTTCGGTCTGGTTGTTCTTATAAGCATAGGGAAACTCCGCTGGATTAAGTCTAACCGCCGTCGGGTATTTTGCTTGGATGTCATTTATCTCTCCAAAATCCAATGCCCTGCCTATACACGCTTTAACACACGCAGGTTTATCCCCTTTGCTTAATCGGTCACGGCAAGCCGTGCATTTCTGAGCGGGATGGTTTACCTGCCACCCTATATACGGATTGGGTTCCTGTTTATCGTCTGCAACCTTAGGTTTGGCAAACGGGCAGGCGGAAATGCAGGAAAGATAGCTCTGGCATAGTTCTCTATGGATAATAACTACACCCTCCTCATCCTTCACTATTGCGCCTGACGGACAGGCTGCGACACAAGCCGGTTCCTCACAGTGGTTACACCCTAAAGCAAGGGGGAAAAAGCCATTAGGGGGCACTTCATAGGTAAATTGTTCCCTCCAGTTTACTAAACCGGGGTTTAATTGGTGCCAGTCTTTACAAGCCACTGTACAGGCATTGCAGGACATGCATCGTGATTGGTCAAAATAAAATGCAATTTGAATGCTCATAGTTATCACCCAAAGAAATTTGTTATCTTTTTTACGCGCACATACGCGAATTGCTGAGAGTTTCCCCCGTCATAACGGGTAGGCAGACTGCTCATAAGAGTGTTGGCGCAACCGCCGTCATCCACCCCGTCTATCGGGTTCGGGTCATACCAAGAACCTTGGTGAAGGTTCATATGCCCGCGGATGCAACGATCCGTCAGTCTGGCTATTACACGTACTGCCCCTATCGGGTTTTCCACCTGAATAAGATCCCCATCGGAAATTCCCTTGCTTTCTGCATCTTCCCGGTTCATCCAAACTTCATGCCAAGAAGCGGTGGCACGGTTCTTCTTATAAATTGCCTCCGACAGCATTGGGGCGATATTAGCTGACCCTTCGAGCGGGTGCACTTCCGGTACTACGACAAATTCATTCCAGTCGTTGCCGGAAGCCCACTTCCCTCCCACTGTCCGGTGGTTAAGCTCCCTGAGGAGAGGATTCTCGGCTTCGGAAGAGTGGACGCGGAAGCGGTCATGAGTGGTGCCTAATGTAAATTCTCCCTGATAGTCAAGGTTCTTTCCGTCAAACTTCCCGTATGCCTCATCAAAGCTGTCCTCAAAGTTCCAATATATCGGGATTGGGAGCACAACAGGATCCCCTTCACGGTCGGCATTTTTTTGTCCCCGTTCGCCCTCTGAAAGCCACCCGTGAAATTTTGAAAATTTCCATCTGTAATCCCAAACCGCCATATCGTTATAGACGTGGAATCTGCCGGAAGGGTTGGGACGGTTGGCTATCGGTTCAGCTACGTAATTTTGAAATGCAAGGTGGTTGGGACTGCCATTATACATGTAATATGTGTTCACGTATGCTTCCACAGAGGTATTTGCACCCGAAAAACAGAAAGGAGACCCTTTGCGGGTGGTATCGTTAAGCGCCAGATACGCATCTAAGTTTAACCTTAAAGTATCGGTAGCGGGAGAGGGAGGAAGGGACATGTTTTTACGCGGTAAATACTGCTTTTCATAGACCTGCTCTCTGGTCATACCGTAAAAACGGCTGACTGGATTTGCTATCGCTGCATCAATCTCTTGATTTATATATATATCAGGATCGACATAAGTTTTAACCGTAGCGCCGTTAGTTCCGACATATTTCCAGTGCGCGTCAGGATCAGGAGTTTTTGTATATACTTCCCCTCCCGCATTGGTATAGGTAGTTGTAAAAGTCGCCAAATTCGCTTGAATCTTAGCGGCTTCAAAAGCATACCGCCACCCGCTCTTAGCTTCTCCCGGCGGCTGGATCACCGCCGGACGCAATACAACTTGATCGCCTATTGATGTTTCATCTGCAGTTTCAAGCGGAGTTACAGCAGGGAAAACATAATCGGAAAATCTGGCGGAAGGCGAGAGGAATATATCAAAAGTAACAAGGCAGAAGCAATCCGGATCGCTTATGGATGCAGGCGGGAGACAGCGGTACATCTCCGCACTGTCGTTGCTGTTAAAATGCTGGTTTACAGGGATACCACCACCTGGATTTATTATCATACGAGTACCAACAAAAACAGGTTTGTGCACTCCGGGTCCCTCAGCATCACGCCCCACAAAGTCTTGATATGTCTTATTGTCGTTAGTATCTAAATAGGTTTGAACAACACCGGATGCGTCCCGTTTCCAGAGTACCTGCGCTTTGGTTCCGCCGTCATCGCCATAGTATCTGCTTGTCCCATCCCAATTAGGCAGATGCGCTCCGGTATATCCGTTATCTATAAGCTTTTCCATAAACCCTATCTTTATGGCGTTATACCACTCTTTTACCGATATAACGGGGATATCACCATGATTGGGTGAACCTGTCGGGCTAATGGTTGTATTGATACCCAATGGTGCTACTGAAGCAGGAGCTGTTATTAATGGAAGGTTACCGCCTATAGGCGTTCCCGGAGCAGGAATATTCGATGCCCAACCGCCATATAGATGTTCTCCCGCCAGTCCAAAGGTTTTGGTAACGCACATCAGGGCGGCTATGGCAAAGAGGCTTACCACCCCGTTATCCTGCTTCTGTATCCCCCCGCACCACTCGCTTACTATCGGGTGATTGGCAGGGTTGCAATAAAGACGTGCCAACTTTCGGATAGTCGAGGCGGGGGTGCCGCAGATCTTCTCAGCCCATTCGGGAGTTTTAGGCGTCATTAGTTCCCTTTTATAGCGGTATTTGCTCCCGGCTGCTATTTCCGCTTCAGTCCAATCGTAAGCCGGCTTTGGCACTCCGCTCAGAGTTACCTGCAAAGAACATTTCAACTGGTTCCGTTTGGTTATAGAACTTGATTTAAATTGTTCGGCAGTATAATTGGCAACTGCTACTACATCATTCACATTCCCTGCGTATAACGCTCTGGTAAGGCGGTCATCACTCCCCATAACGTAAGCTGATAAAGATTTCCCCTCCGGAACGGCATCTACTTTACGCCAATTGACTGTGTCTGTGGAATGGTCTGTAAAAGATATCTCCCCGGCAATCCCTCCGCCTGATCCGGTTGTGTTAACCCAATATTCAGGGGAGTCAAAGAACCCATAAACAAATGTATCGATATAGTTTACATCAAGCAGGGGAATACCGAGTTCAGCGTCATTTATGATTTCCCCATCTGAATTGAATGTATTCACTATCATTTCATGGAACATTCCCATAATGAGAGCAGCGTCTGTATAGTTCCGTACTTGAACCCAGTCGGTGGCGTTTACAACCCCGGTATCCACAAACTCAGGGGAGATATGATAAATCTTTCCCCCTCTTGTTTTTAGTTCCTGTGCTGCCCGAATGTATGGGTATGCCATTGTATTGTTGGTGGTCATAACATTAGAGCCCCATGAAACTATATTTTTAGCGGTATTAGCTATAGCGCTGATGCCATTGCCGATACCGTCAGAATATTGTAGTATGCCGGGATGACCCGTCATAGGATGTGAATAGCTGTACTGGTGGAAACTGTAGTCAGAATAAGTGCCCCGGGTTGAATCAAGGTTGGTGATTATAGTCCTTGCGTTGCTACAGTTGGCATATTTCCCTGCATATCCCGTAGCGGTTGCATAGGTATTGTATACAGCAGCCCCTGTGTATTTTCCCACAATATTCCTGTAGATCTTTACTACCTCTTCGAGGGCGTCCTCAGAGCGAATTCTGATAAAACCGCTCATATCCCCCCGCGTGCCTGTTTGCTTCAAAGGGTATTTCAATCTTCCGTTATGATAAGCCCGGTACTTATAAGAACGGCATTTTGCGCAGGCAAGCGAGCGGGAATCGTTCCACTGTTCTTTGTCGCGATAAACTCCCTCATAATCATAGTCATCATCATCTGAACTTACGCGCACGATCTTTTCGTTTACAACATGAATACGTGATGCACAACGTGTGCCAGCTCCGCAGTTATGAGAACCTGCTGACCAAAATATCTTTTCACCGGAGAGATCCGGCTCCGGTATCGGATCCTTAAGAGTATTACCCGCAACTATAGTGTCATCCGAACCTCCCGAGCCGCAGCCCGTAAAAACCGCAACAGCCCCCGCAGCTGCCATCCCTTTTATGAATGTCCTGCGGGAGGTTTCCGTTTTCATTGCATTACCCATAGTATTCACTCCTTGTAACTATAAAAATATACAAATTATTGTTTTGACAAAAAGGTATAAAAAAACCGCACAGTTTTTGCTGTGCGGTT
>JAITJJ010000111.1 GCA_031278965.1 Deferribacteraceae bacterium | reverse complement strand
ATCAGATAAGCACGGTAAAAAGAGAGTTCTGGACTACTATTAAAGATATAATAAAAGGATATGCTTCCGGCACCGTTGAGTACACGGAAGTTGACGAAGCGGGCTTGTTAAGCGCCGGTGCCCCCAATACTCAACTCACGTGGATGGACGCCACTGTAAACGGAAGGGCGATCACCCCCCGCAACGGCTTCCCTGTTGAGATCAACGCCCTCTGGTATAATGCTATCGCTTTTTCCGACCAATTGGCGGCGGAGTTTAAAGACACAAAATGGAATCACAAAGCGCAGCTTAAAAAGATGAAAGATGAATTTTTCCGCCGCTTTTGGGTTACAGATTCATTGGGCGGATACCTGGCGGATGTTTGGAGAGCCGACCATGTTGATACCACTTTCAGACCGAATCAGATATTTGCGGTATCTCTTCCGTATGCAATCCTCCCGGAAGAACACCATACGGAGCTTGTCAAAAGGGTTCGCCACCACCTATTCACCCCTGTCGGCCTGCGCACTCTGGCGCCGGGCTCGCAAGGCTACGCCGCCGAATATGCAGGCGGGATAGAAAAGCGGGACGGAGCTTACCATCAGGGAACAGTCTGGCCGTGGCTTTTGGGTGCTTTTGTGGAAGGGATGCTGCGCACTGCATGGAACAGCAACACTACCGTATTAAAATTGTTGGAGGGGCTAAAACCGCTCTTCATAAACCACTTAAAGGAAGCGGGGATCGGCACCATATCCGAGGTGTTTGACGGAGATCCCCCGCATATACCCGGCGGCACTATCTCTCAGGCTTGGAGTGTCGCGGAATCTTTAAGGATGCTTACCCTCATAAAAGAAGCCTCTAGCGATGTTTACGCCGCTTGGGAATCTGATATAAATGGAGATGTTTAATGAGAATATTAATGTTTGGCTGGGAATTTCCGCCCTACCTAAGCGGCGGTCTTGGAACTGCTTGCTACGATATGACAAAGGCGCTTGCGCATAAAGGAACAAAGATTATTTTTGTTCAACCTAAGGTGGAAGGTGCGGATAAGATACGTATCGCCAAAGGATTGACGCTCCGTTCAGCTTCGGGGCAAAACGTAACAAAGGTTTCAGAAAAACTGCACTCTTCTCTGACAGAGTTCTGGCGCAGAAATGTTGACATCAGAAACGTTGATTCTCCCCTTACTCCTTACGCCACGCCGGAGACCTACGAGGATTACCTTGAACAGCTTTTGAAAGACAAAAGGTATAGCGAACTGCGTGAATACTCCTCATCCTCAACGGTGCTTAACCTTCGCGGGGGATACGGCAAAGACCTTATGAGCGAAGTCTACCGCTTTAGCTATGCCGCCGCCGCCATCGCCATAGAGTTAGCAAACGAGTATGATATTATCCATGTTCACGACTGGATGACCTATCCTGCGGGGGTTTTGGCAAAGCAAGTAACGGGCAAACCTTTAATCGCCCATGCCCACTCCCTCGAGTATGATCGCAGCGGCGACAATCTGAATCCTCAAGTTGCCCGCATAGAGTGGGAAGGGTTGTCAAAAGCTGATAAGATCGTGGCGGTAAGCCATTACACTAAAAACTTGATAGTAAAACACTACAGTATTGATGAAAATAAGATTGAAGTGGTTCATAATGCCGTTACCAGAGCAAGTTTTGCTAAACAGTTCAAGGTGCCGGAACTTTTTAAAGACGAAAAGCTAGTTTTATTCCTTGGACGCATAACCTTCCAGAAAGGACCTGAATACTTTGTGGAAGCAGCAAGACTGGTTCTTGATAAACTCCCGAATACCCGTTTTGTTATGGGCGGTTCAGGCGACATGCTCTTAAATATTGTGCGGCGCGTAGGCCAGCTTAGAATGGGCGATCACTTCCACTTTACCGGATTTATGAACCGTCAGGATATAGAGCGAATCTACGCCATGAGCGATCTTTACTGTATGCCGAGTGTGTCGGAACCTTTTGGGATTACCCCCCTTGAGGCGATGACAAGCGACGTCCCTGTCCTTATTTCCCGCCAATCAGGTGTTTCCGAAGTTTTACACGGGGCTTTAAAAGTTGACTTTTGGGACGTTAAAGAGATGGCGAATAAAATTTGCGCTATCCTTAGCTATCCGGTGCTTGCCGCCGAGGTTGTTAAAAGATGCCAGCAGGATTTGAAGAGCATCAAATGGGAAAATGCTGCACAGCACCTGAATGACATTTACTCTCAGACTGTATAGGAGGTTACAATGCCAAACATTAGCTTTTATTTTCAAGTGCATCAGCCTTATCGGCTCAGACACTATAATTTCTTTGAAATAGGTGAAAGCCCGTTCTATGAGGATATTGACGCAAACCGCTCGATTATATCCAAAATTGCCAATAAGTGCTATCTCCCCATGAATTCGCTTTTGCTTAAACTTATCAATAAATACAAGGGGAAGTTTAAGGTGGCTTTTTCCATAACCGGCAACGCTCTTGATCAATTCACGGCTTATGCGCCGGAGGTTCTTGCCAGCTTTCAAGAGCTTGTTAAAACCGGTTCTGTGGAACTTCTTACGGAAACCGATAATCACTCCCTTGCTTTTCTATACTCCAAAAAAGAGTTTAAGCGGCAAGTAGCGCTCCATGACGAGAAGATAGGGAAATTTTTCGGAGTTAAGCCTAAAGTTTTTAGAAACACGGAGCTTGTATACAATAACGATCTGGCGGTGGCGGCCTCAGAGCTAGGCTATGAGGCGGTTTTGCTGGAAGGGGCGGATCATATACTTGGGTGGCGCTCTCCAAACTATGTCTACTCGCCGGTGGGGGCAAAAACAAAGCTCCTCCTAAGAAACTATCAACTCTCCGACGATATAGCTTTTCGTTTTTCCAACAAGAGTTGGGGGGAATATCCGCTCACCGCCGATAAGTTTGCCAACTGGGTGGTCAATTCAGACGGGGATGTAGTAAACCTATATATGGATTATGAAACCTTTGGAGAGCACCAGTGGGCGGATTCGGGGATATTTGAATTCATTGAAGCTCTTCCCGCCGCACTCTTTGCAAAAAAAGGGATTTCGTTTCTTACCCCAAGCGAGGTTGTGAAAAAGTTTAAGCCCGTTGCGGAGCTTAATGTCACAAACTCTATGTCTTGGGCTGATGTGGAACGGGATCTGACCGCTTGGATGGGAAACGATATGCAGCGCGATGCCCTTGAGACCGTTTACCGTTTGGAAGAGGGAGTTTTAAAGACCGATAATCCTGAAATTTACAAAATTTGGGGAAGGCTACAAACCTCTGACCACTTTTACTATATGTGCACCAAATGGTTTTCGGACGGAGAAGTGCATAAATATTTTAATCCGTATGGCACCCCCTATGATGCTTATATCAACTATATGAACGTAATGGGGGATTTTGAATTGCGCATAAAAGCAAATTTAGAGGGGAAGAGCGCAAAGTTTGCAACCCCCGTAAGCGTGCTTTTGGAAGAGGAAGAAGAACTTGCGGCTCCGGTAAAGAGAACTAAGGCGCTTGCCGCTAAAAAAGAAGTAAAAAATACCGTTGTAAAGGCGGCCAAATCCCCCGTTAAGACGGAAACCGCCAAAACATCCGCCAAAGCCGCTCCTGCAAAGGCCGCGACTAAAACAACAGCCGGCAAGGCAGTTGAACCAAGAGCGCCTGCCAAATCTGCACCCGCCAAGGCGGCTAAAAAGGAAACCGTTCCTCCTAAGAGGACTACGGTAAAAAGGTAGCTTTGAAAGAGGGCAGTTTTAAAATTCCCCTCCCTCGGAGGGAAAATGCCAACAGCTTGGCATTTTTGGGCAAGAAAGAGCTTTAACTCTTATGGATTGTCCTTATAAATCGAGGTGGTTCAGGATTGGCGTTATTAGAGTTCAACATCTGTTTAAAAATATTACCTTAGAACCGGCTTTTTTGACACTCTGTGCTTTTGCCGCTTTCAGCGGCAAAAGCGCGGTTCTGGAAAACCTCCGGAGCCAGAGTGTTTCCAGCAGAGAAATCTTTGAGGAAAGCGTTATATTCGGCGGCAATAAAAATCACCAAGAAACGGACAATGCCGATACGCAATTGAGGGCAAATATGCGGGGAACTCTATGTTATCTTTAAGAAAAAGCTACAATGACAACTTTTGTTTTACACTAAAAAAGAATATTTTTTCGGCGGCTTAATTTTTGGGAACATTAACATGCTTGGGAGAGAAAAACCGCTTTACAGAAAATGCTTTACACTGCTGGAATTTTTTTAGGTTATGATAGGTTTGCCGTAGCAAAACTTTTTTCATTTGACATTGCCCTCTTTAACACATTAAAATACCCCCTGATTTATGTATCGGATTTGATTTCGATTAAAAAAGAGATGGAAAGTTGAATGAAAAAGAGGAAGATAGTCAATATAGACGGGAATACCGCCTGCGCCCACGTTGCCCACGCGGTAAATGAAGTTATCGCTATATATCCGATTACCCCATCTTCAGTTATGGGGGAGTTGGCGGATGAAAAATCCGCACGGGGCGAAAAGAACATCTGGGGCGTGGTGCCGGTGGTTTCAGAACTCCAGTCCGAGGGGGGGGCGGCGGGGGCGGTTCACGGCGCCCTCTCATTAGGCAGCCTCACCACCACCTTTACCGCCTCCCAAGGGCTTCTTCTTATGATTCCCAATATGTATAAGATCGCGGGGGAGTGCACCCCTACTGTTTTTCATGTAAGCGCGCGGGCTGTGGCAACTCATGCGCTTTCCATATTCGGCGATCATTCCGATGTTATGGCGTGCCGCGGCACAGGGTGGATCTTCCTCGCTTCCAACAATCCGCAGGAAGTGATGGATTTCTCCCTGATTGCCCAAAACGTCACTCTCCGCTCCCGAATACCGGTGCTCCACTTCTTTGACGGCTTCAGAACCTCTCACGAGATGGCGATGGTGGAAGAGCTTACCTTTGACGATATGCGTTTTATGATAAACGATGATCTTGTTCGGGCGCACCGTCAGCGCGGGCTCTCTCCCGACCGTCCGACTATAAAGGGAACGTCCCAAAACCCCGATGTGTTCTTTCAAGGACGCGAGCGGGCGAATCTCCTCTACGATGAAGCGGCGGAGATTACCCGTCAGGAGATGAAAAAGTTTGCTGCTTTAACGGGGAGAAGCTATAAAACCGTTGAATATATAGGTGCCCCGGATGCGGAATATGTTATCACGCTGCTGGGTTCCGGTGCCGATACGGCGGAAGAGGCGGTTGCGGAGCTTAATAGCCGCAAAGAAAAATACGGGCTTCTAAAAGTGCGTCTCTTTATGCCGTTTCCCGCGGATGATTTTATAAATGCCCTCCCCAAAACCGTTAAAAAATTGTCCGTTCTTGACCGCACCAAAGAACCGTCAAGTTTCGGCGAACCGTTTTATCAGACAGTGCGCGCCGCTATCGGGGAAGCGGAGCTCCCGATTAAAGTGTTCGGCGGGCGGTTCGGCTTAGGTTCAAAGGATTTCACCCCCGCCATGGTAAAAGCTGTTTTTGACAATATGCGGAGCGCAAAACCGATAAGCAGCTTTTCCGTTGGGATAGAGGATGATCTCACAAAACGGAGTCTGACTTGGGATAAAACTTTTATTACGGATCAGAGCGGGGTTTATAACGCCCTCTTCTGCGGTCTCGGTTCAGACGGCACGGTGGGGGCGAACAAGAATACTGCAAAGATAGTATGTGGGGAGTCCGACAAAAAAGTTCAGGCATACTTTGTTTATGATTCTAAAAAATCCGGTTCCCTCACCACAAGCCATGTTCGCTTCTCCGATAAATTGATAAAGAGTTCCTACCTTATTCAGAGCGCGGATTTTATCGCCTGCCACAATTTCACATTTCTGGAGCACTACGATATATTGTCAAATCTTAAAATTGGCGGAGTGTTCCTTCTAAACAGCCCTTATTCCAAAGACGAGGTGTGGGGCAAACTCCCCGATTGGGTTAAAGGGCAACTGATAAAGTCACTTGCGCGCTTTTATGTGATAGACGCAGTGGAGATTGGGGAGCGAATCGGGCTTGGAGGGCGGATAAATATGATCCTTCAGGCGGCGTTCTTTAAGATAAGCAAGGTTATCCCGATAGAAAATGCCAAAGCCGCTATGATAAAGGCGATAAAAAAGACCTACGGGAAATACGGCGAAAAAACCGTTGAGATGAATATTGCCGCGAGCGAGGAAGGGTTTGAAAAACTTTATGAGGTTATATACCCCAAAACAGAGAATTACCCGTCTGAATTCAAGATAGATAACCGTTGCAGCAGAGCGGAGGGCGCGCCGGAACTTGTCCGCAATACTATAGCAACCCTTATTGCGGGGGAAGGGGAGCGGATAAAAGTATCGGAGCTCCCCCTTGACGGAACATGGACCACGGGCACCACTCGCTATGAAAAGCGGAACATTGCCGTAAATATACCTGTTTGGGATAAAGAGCTCTGCACCCAGTGCGCTATCTGCTCTTTTGTATGCCCCCACGCGGCAATCAGGATTAAAACCTACCCCGCGCCTCTTTTGGACGGTGCCCCCGCCGCTTTTAAAAGCTCCGACACCAAAGATGGGCAGAAATTCACTGTTCAGATAGCGCCGGAAGATTGCACGGGGTGTTCAGCCTGCGTCAATTCATGCCCCGCAACGGATAAGATTGACAGGAGCAGGAAAGCTCTTGTGCTCTCTCCTCAACCGCCGTTAAAAGAAGCGGAGGCGGAAAATTTTGACTTCTTTCTCACCCTACCGCACGCAAAATTTCCAAAGAGTAATATAAAGGGGATAGAACATGCCCCGCACCTCTTTGAATTTTCCGGAGCCTGCGCGGGCTGCGGCGAAACCCCGTATGTGCGGCTATTGGCACAGCTTTTCGGAGACCGCCTCATAGTTGCCAACGCTACGGGGTGTTCATCCATATACGGCGGGAACCTCCCCACCACCCCTTATACCGTGAGGGAGGACGGAAGAGGTCCCGCTTGGAGCAACTCCCTCTTTGAAGATAACGCGGAATTCGGCTTGGGGATGAGGCTTGCAGCGGATCATCAGCGAAAAACCGCCGCAGAAGAGCTGTCCGCAATTCTGCCGAAACTTGGAGATCTATCGGGGATTGCCGAACACCTTCTCGCAGAGGACGGAACGGATGAGGAAACCATAGAATGCTCAAGGGCGGATCTGGAAAAGATAAAGGAGAAGGCGGCGGTGATCGGGGCGGATAACTTTTTATCCGTTGCGGATCATCTGATAAAAAAAAGCGTCTGGATCCTCGGCGGAGACGGTTGGGCTTACGATATAGGCTACGGCGGTTTAGATCACGTGATAGCTTCCGGAGAAAATGTCAATATTCTGGTGCTTGATACGGAGGTTTACTCAAATACCGGCGGACAGTCATCCAAATCCACCCCTATGGGCGCTAACGCCAAATTTGCATCCATAGGCAAACGCCTTGAGAAAAAAGACCTCGGCATGATCGCTATGACATATGGGCGGGTGTATGTCGCCCACGTTTCCCTCTCCAACCCCGCCCAATGCATAAAAGCGTTTATAGAGGCGGAGAATTATCACGGTCCCTCTCTGATAATAGCTTACAGCCACTGCATCGCCCATGGGATAGATATGGCACACGGGGTTGAAGAGCAGCGCAAAGCAGTTCAGAGCGGGTATTGGACGCTTTACCGTTTTGATCCGCGCCTTATTGATGAAGGGAAAAACCCGCTTCAACTTGATACAAAGAAAGTATCGGGGGCTATAGAGGAGTTTATGAATGGGGAAAACCGTTTCCGCATCACAAAAAAACAGCTGCCGGATATATATCCGGAGCTTGCGGAAAGTGCGAGCAAGAACGCTTTGCGGCGTTTTAAGATCCTTGAGCAACTTGCCGGAAAACTTGAATTTTAATGAGATTTAAGCTCTTTTTTGCAGCGTTTACAATGCTGCTCTCATCCTGCCTTGATCCGGGCGCGGGGAGCGAGGAGGATACCGTTTCATCAGTGAATGTACTTTACGATCTGTATGCATCAACTAAGTATCCCAATGAGATTTGCGTTCAGAACAAAACTTTTACGCCCTTAGACGGGAAACAACTAGCTGAAAATTGTGTAATAGGACCACGATACCAAACTTGCAATAATTTCCTGATAGGTTATGATGATATGGTCGAGACGCACTACGAATTTACGGTGAGCAGTGAATGCACTGTAACAATTACTAAAAAAGTGCCGCTTGCTATGCAGGCAGAAACCGCCTCGCCGTCTGATTAGGCTCAGCCCTTGAAAAGAGTTCTCTATTGCATAATTAAGATCGTCATGAGGATTGCCCTCTTAAACCGCTTTGCCCGCTTAATTCTGGAATATACTCCGAATTTCCGGAAAAAACTTAAAAATATTAAGGAAAAAGGTTTATATAATGAGAGAAAGCGGTATCTGGGAAAACTTGCGGATAACGAATGGGTGAAAGAGATAAAGGGAGTGCTTATAAAGGCAAGTGAAAGGGGCAAAAGCTAATGCGCATTGTATTGGATATGCAACCTCTTCAAGATGAGAGCCGCCACAGAGGGATAGGCTCCGCCGCTCTCTCTATGGCAAAAGCTCTCTGCAGCAACGGAAAAGAGCATACAATCTTTCTCGCTCTTAACGCCCTTCTTGAGGAAACAATCGGCGATATCCGCCGTGAGTTTAAAGATATTATTCCTCCCAGCCAGATATGTTTATGGTATCCTCCCCTTGTTGATGAATATCTTACGGAAGATGAGAAAAATAATATTACGCAAGCGGTTCGTGAAGCATTTTTTGCCTCCTTGAAACCTGACACCATCCTTATTTTTGCTCTTTTCCTCCCCTGTTGGAACCCGCAAACGGCAACAAGCGTAAAGAAGTTTGATAAAAACACTCCTGTTTTTGTATTGCACCACGATCTTATCCCGCTGTTATATCCAGAGAAGGCGCATAAAGAGGGGAATTTCCAAAAAATATTGAAAGATAGGCTAAACGACATGGAGCCTTGTTCAAAGATATTTGCGGTTTCTCAATATTCTAAGGATGAGTTGCTGAATAATACCTCTTTGGATGAAAGGAAAGTTGAAGTTCTTCATAACGGATATAACCCTATATTCCGCAGAATTCATCTTTCTTCGGGCGAGAGGAAGAGTTTCCTCGCCAAGTTCGGAATAAAAAAAGATTATATACTGTATGCGGGCGGAGAAGATGAGAGAAAGAATCTTCACCGGCTGATAGAGGCTTTTGCTTGCCTTGAACAGAGTTTAAGGAGCCACTGCCACCTTGTTTTTGCCGGAAAGATGAGCGAAAAAGCTGTTAAAAACTTGTATAAAACTGCAAAAATTCATGGGATAGCCGGCACGGATCTGGTAATGACAGGTTTTGTCTCTGTTGAAGATTTGGCAAAATTATATAATTGCTGCTCCCTCTTTGTTTTCCCTTCACTAAGGGAAGGTTTCGGACTTCCGCCTCTGGAAGCAATGGCTTGCGGAGCTCCTGTGGTAGTTTCCAACGTTTCGAGCCTGCCGGAAATTGTAAATATGCCAGCCGCGTTTTTTGACCCCTTCTCTGTTTCATCAATCCGGGATAAATTGGCGGAAGTGCTGACAAACGCCAATCTCAGAAAAGAGCTTGCGGAAGCCGGGCTTAAAGAGGCGGAGCGGTTTTCTTGGGATAAAAATGCCTTAAAGTTCTTTGAAGTAGCTGCACAAGTGTCTTCTGGAGCGCATCTGCCCGCATTCGGAGATAATTCAGAGATTATAAAAAAACTTGCGGAATATGCGGTTAATATTAAACAAAACCCTCTTTTCCCGGAATTAACGGAAGCCCTTGCAATATCTTTCGCTCAAAATTTTCCGAAAAGGAAGCAGTTGCTTATAGATGTGTCTGAATTAGTAATACAGGATATGAAGGGAGGGATTAGAAGAATTGAACGTAATATACTTATAAATCTTATCAGCATGCCCAATCAAAATTATGAGATTGTTCCGGTATATTTCTGTTATGATGCCTTTTATGATGCTAGGTTCTGGATAAAAAAATTCTTGGATGATACTGATAAAAGTATAGATTATCCGCCGCTTATAGCCTATGCGGGGGATATACTCCTTGTAATGGAACTCTTTACCGACAGCGACAGTTATATTTCCGCTCTGCAAAATTTACGGTCAAAAGGTGTTGCTGTAAAAGTTATAGTATACGATATTTTGCCGCTGCAACTTTCTAATGTATATGAAGATACGTTTGTTCAAAATTTTGAGAGGTGGCTCTCTGCCGTAGTTGGCTTTGACGGGGCGGTGTGTATCTCCAAAACTGTGGCGGCGGAACTTGCAGATTGGGTTGATAAAAATGCCCCTGATAAAAAAAAGTTAAAGATAGATGTTTTTCATATGGGTTCTGATGAAGAGAATGCAAAATATTCAAAGGATATGCCCGAGGATGCGGTAGATATATTAGATAAGATCGCTCAAAAACCCTCATTTATTCTGGTTTCCACTATAGAACCCAGAAAAGGGCATCTTCAGGCTTTAAAAGCCTTTAATATCCTATGGGAAAAGGGGGAGGATATAAACCTTGTCTTTGTGGGCAAGCAGGGGTGGTTGGCGGATAAGATTGTAAAGACTATAAAAAAAGACAAGATGTCGGGGGAGAGGTTGTTTTGGCTGTCGGATCCCAAACGGAAAGAGGGCACAAGTGAAAAATACTTAAACGAGGCGTATAAAGCCTCCGTCTGCCTGATATTCCCAAGCACGGGGGAAGGTTTCGGACTCCCCATTGTGGAGGCGGCAAGGCACGGACTCCCTCTGATATTGCGGGATATACCGATATTTAGAGAAGTGGCTGGAGATAACGCCTATTATTTTTCCGGCTTTGAGGGCGAGGATTTGGCGCACGCCGTGGCGGAGTGGCTGAAACTTTACAAAGAGGGCAAGCACCCCAAATCGGACAACATAAAGAGATATACTTGGAAAGAGAGTGCGGAAGAGCTTCTTAATATTTTGATAAACCCCAAATGAATAGCCTTTGAAGGCAAAAAAGGAAGAAAGGGGGCGCTCCCCCTTTCTAAAAGTATGATTAATGATTACCAGCTGTATTTTATCCCGCCCACAATGTCCAGCCCTTTAGCGGCGTAACCGTAAGCGTTGGCATACTCTTTATCCAGAAGATTCTTTGCATTGGCAAAGAGTGTAAAGTTTTCTTGCGGCTCATAGGAGAGGTAGAGACTGACAAGGGTGTAGTCGCTCAAAGTGACGGGCTGATAAGCGACCCAGTCATTATCTGTCATTTTGTCAACATACACGGCTTCAAGAGTTGCGGTAAACTCTTTTATCGGTTTAACCGCAACGGACGCTTTCCCTTTGTTTTCGGGTCTGCGGTCTATTGTCGCCTTCACCCCGCCTGTTATCTCCTCAAAATCCGTATAGGTATAGGATAGGTTTGCGAAAACTACAGAGATATTTGCCGTTATCCCCGCCTCAATCCCTTTGGTTCGCGCTGTATCGGAATTTGTGAAATAACCTGCCGGGTAAGTAGTAGTTACAAAACTGATACGGTTCTTAAACTCGGTATCAAAATATGTAATGTTCAGTGAAAGTTTTTTGGGCAGGATCTCTTCAATAAGCCCGACTTCCCAAGAGGAGCTGTTCTGGGCTTTCAGATCCTTATTCCCCCAATATGGACTGTAAAGGTTATCCAGAGTCGGTGCTTTGAACGCCGTGCCTGTTGCAGCCCGCACTGTCAGCCTTATAGGTTCTATGAGGTAGCTTGCACCCGCCGTATATGTGTAAGTTTCCTTAAACCCTTCCACATCGGAAAACCTTCCGCCAAGCTGGATATTTAAACCCGTAAGGGGCTTAACAACACCGTTTAGATAAACTTCTTTTGTTTCAGAATATGCGGTGATACCAACATATGAGATGTAAGATGCTGTAGTTGAAGCCTCGTCTTTAGTGTATTTGCCGCCTAAATTTACAGTAGCAATTTTTCCGAAAGTGAGTTTGTTGGCAAGCTCCGCATAATTGCTCAAACCGCTGAAAGAGGTATCTTCATATGCGGGAGGAAACCCCCAAGCGTTATAACCGTGATCCAATCTGTCAGTAACCACCGTTCCGACTGATAGGGTGGGATCCCAATATTCGTTTACTTTATATCCCACGCTGAATTTGGCGGTTGTATAGGTTGTATCGGCGTAGTTGGCATAATCAACCTGATCGCCGTCATATTCAACATGGCTTGTGTTCTGCATAAGGCTTATCTCGTGGTGATAGCCGTTAAAATCATCCAGATAGTGCTTAACAAAAAAGCTCTTGGCGGTGTAACCGTCTTTTTCGGCCGCCCCGAACTTCTTGTCTGCCAGGGATATCCCGTCTTCGTTATAGTAGCTTGCCCCAGCCGTAAAATATTTGCCGGAGTATACGCCCCCCGCGCCGTAGGCTCCGTAGGAACCCCCTTGAGCGTATACAGAAGAGCCCGCGTCTTTCTTGGTTATAATATTCACCACTCCGCCCATAGCGCCGGAACCGTAAAAGGCAGATGACGGTCCGGCAACCACCTCAATATGATCCGCCAAAAGAGGGGAGAGGGCGCCTATAGAGCCAAACCCGCCTGAAGTGCCAGACGGGTCTGCAAATGGCACTCCGTCTATTAAAACCATAGTATGGCCGCTGTTGGCTCCCCTAATAAAGATAGAAGCGGTGTTTACCCCTTGATTGTAAATATGCAGATCCGTTACGCCCGTTAGAAGCTCTTCCAGAGTAACCGGATTTTTTCGTTCAATCTCTTCCTTTGTTACAACCGTAACGCTGCTGACGGTTTCAGAAAGCGGAATGGGCTCCGCAACAGCGGTGACCACCACTTCATCCAGAAGAAAAACCTCTTCCTCTTGGGCATAAATTGAAAAAGATGAAAACAGAATGATAGCAAAGACGGCGAAAAGACGCCATAGGTGAGCAATACGCATAATTCCCTCCCTCGCAGATGCGTTTGTTTGCGCGTGCGCAGGTCTCCTGACTCTCCATCAACCCGCCTTTGCGCCTTCCCGTAAAAAATACAGTGGCAAAATGCAAAGACAGTCCGGCATTACAGTTGCGGGGCAGTATGAGCTTTTCACTCATTTCCCAAAACGCTACGCGCCTAAATTTTTCTTGTTATGTTAAATTGCAAGCAGGCTAAGCATAGAGTATTCACAAAGGTTGTCAAGAAAAAAAATCGTTTAAATTCCCTCTATGACAACTTATTCTCCCCCTATACCGCCTTCCTCATCTTCCGGCAGAGGCGGGAGGCGCACATTCAATACATCCACGCCGCCGCGGTTATTCACATAATAACCTTTAAGGGCTCTCCGCACACGATCTTCATAAAAACCGACAATCCCCGTGAAATAGTTTTCGTTTGTGCCGTCTGCAATTACCTGAGAATGTATGAAATGCATCATTTCATATCCCAAAAGGGCAGGGTAAGTGAGATCACGTCCGGAAAACTCTTTGTATTCATCGGCAAATATGCTCACCTCATCGCTGAAATAGAGGTCAAAAACAGGGAAGAAGCGTGTGGAATAAAAATAGGTTCTGTAGTTTTCCCCCAGTTGCTCCCCGCTGAAGGTATCCTCCAAAACATATACCCGCTGATCAGAGCGAACCACATATTGACGAACCTTTGGGATAAAGTTTGTCATCTCCGGCTCGCTGCCTGCTCCCAAAGCGCAGAATGAACCGTCTTCCCACTTTACAAAAGTATCTCTTATCAGAGCGTTCTCCCTAATATCAAGAACAACCGTTTCAACACCCGCTTCAGTCAACTTTGCCTCCAACTTTTGAGCGCTCTCCCTTAAAGCTCTGCCGGTGCCGATAACAACCCTCCTGCAAGGGAGATCCACATATTCCGTGAAGTTTGCAAGGTATTCCCCCAAGTTTGGGGAAAAAAAGAGTCCGTAGCCCCTTACCCCCAGATAGTTGCTGTCAATATCTATTACAAAATCCCAATCCCCTTCCCGCGGAGTTTTTGAGAGGCGCAGTTTATGTTCAAAATCGGGATAGCGTTTTGCATAGAAGTAAACCCCGCCGCTTGCGTCCTGCATATTGTCGGAGCTTATCACAAGGATGTTTAAGGC
>JAITJJ010000088.1 GCA_031278965.1 Deferribacteraceae bacterium | reverse complement strand
CCCGGTGAGGGAGTGTTCCGCCATAACCGAAAAGAGGTGGGCATGGTGGTGCTGAACACGGATTAGCGGAACATTCAGGGTTTGGGCAAAACGGGTTGAAAAGTAGTCCGGGTGGAGATCGCAAACAGCAAGAGTTGGGGTTGAACCTAAGAGACGCAACATATTATGATAACTCTTTTTATAAAACTCCTGCGTTGCAGTGCTCTCCGTATCGCCGATATATGGGCTTACAAAAGCGTATCTTCCCGCCGTAAGGGTAATGGATGATTTAAGGTGAGCACCGGCAGCAAAGAGAGGGTGCACATCACCGGGAAAACTCACCGGAAACGGCGCATACCCTCTCCCTCTTCTAAGAAGGCGGAACTCCCCTAAAGAGACAGAGGCGACTGAATCATCCGCACGGTTTACAATGGGTCTGTTATGGTGAAGAAAGTGCGGTGTGATCCCGCTCAATTCCTCTTCCGCCTCTTCATTATCCGCAATGATCGGCTCTCCGTTTATATTGGCGCTGGTGGCGACTATTAACGCAGTCTTAGTAAGGGAGAGGAGCACCTTGTGGAGAGGGGTATAGGATTGCATAAAACCGATCTCACCAGAGAGCGGGTTAATCTCCTTTAAGGCTTCCTCAAGCTCTTTCGGAGGATTATGATATGGGGTGATAACTATTGGAGCGGCAGGGGAGAGGATAGCCTCCTTAACTATCGGCGGGAGATTGGGGGGCAGATTTCTGCACATCACCGCAAAAGGCTTTGTGGGGCGGTTTTTTAAGAGGCGGAGGCGGCGAATCGCCAGAGGATTTGCGGCATCGCAGACAAGATGATACCCGCCCAACCCTTTCACCGCAACTATCTCTCCCTCGTCAATGAGGGCGGCAACGGCTTTAATGGCGCTTAACCCCTTTAACGATCGGTAGTAAACAAACGGTCCGCATATATGGCAGGCGTTGGGCTGGGCATGGAAACGGCGATCGGATGGATTATTATACTCTTTTTCGCACTCCGGGCACATGGCAAAACTCTCCATAGCCGTGCCCGGACGGTCATATGGGAGAGTGTTTATAATTGTATAGCGGGCGCCGCACTGGGTGCAGTTTATGAAAGGATAGAGATAGCGTCGATCTGATGGATCAAAGAGCTCCCTTGCGCAATCTTCACAAACGGCGGTATCCTCTGGAATAAATACCGCCCCGGCTTTTCCGGCGGAGGGCAGAATCTGAAAACCGGCGAACTTCAAACTGTCTTTATGCGGGGTGTTTTCCGCCGGCTGCTCTTGAAGCGTCATCTCCGCTATATGCGCTCTGGGCGGACGTTTCTCTTTCAGGTCTTTAATAAAGGATAGGATGGCACTATCATCCCCAGAAGCGTAAATCTCCACACCTCCGCCGGTATTGCGGACAGAACCGCAAACTCCGTATTGCGCGGCAAGGTTGGATACAAACGGTCTGAAGCCAACCCCTTGCACAATCCCTCTAAGTGTAATTTTGTAAGATGACATAATGGAAAAATATAGGATATACTCCCTTTTTACCAGAGATATTTATATATTTCCGAATGTTTTGATATACGGTTTATCCCTTCAATATCTGTTTTATAGCCTAAAAAGTCTATCCCCGCATTTTGCGCTGCCTCATAGTCCACTTCTGAATCTCCGATATAGAGCGCTCTTTTTTCGCCGAAATTATGGAGAATCTTGTTTAACCCATCGGGAGAGGGTTTGGGCTCAGCTTCAGCACTTGTTATAATTAATGAAAAATACTTTGCTATCCCGTGATAGTCAAGGATATCGTCAACCGGAGTGTTTCTATTTGTACATATTGCCAGGGTATGTTTCGCGGAAACATCCGGGATAACAACTGCCGCCTCCGGTTGAAGCGGGGTAGCATCCGCCATCTCCTCAAAAGTGAATTGGGGGGAGTATGAGCAAAATTGCTCTCGGCAATATTCCGGAACAAAAGCAGACACAAACTGATCAAACGACATCCCGCGCACTTTGCTTAAAACAGCCGCATCCTTCCAGTTCGGCGAAATTAAACCCACATGTTCAAAAAACTTGTCGTAATAACGGACAATGGCGTTTACGCTGTCAACCAGAACTCCGTCAAAGTCATAGATCACAAGTTTCATTTGCCGGTGCTTCCGAAGCCTCCGCTTCCCCGCTCGGTATCTGAAAGGGATACGGAGGGGATCAAATTTGCGCGGGCAACCTTCGCAAAAACGATCTGGGCAATCCTGTCCCCTTTACTGTAATGAAACGGTTCATCTGAAGAGTTATAGAGGAGCACCTGCAATTCCCCCCTGTAGTCGCTGTCAATAGTGCCCGGTGCGTTAAGAAACCCTATCCCGTGTTTCAAGGCAAGCCCTGAGCGAGGGCGCACCTGAGCCTCATATCCAACCGGAATTTCAAGAAATAAACCGGTTGGAATAAGTTTACGCCCTCCGGGAGGTATCACCCCGCCCTCATATGCGGCAATATCCATTCCAGAAGCGTTAGGAGTTTTATACTCAGGGAGTTTTGCACCGTCTTTTAGGGTTATCGGAACAGTAATCTCCTCAAATTGAATACTATCTGATCTGTATGGCGTCGTTTGCACAGCAATCTTCACATGCTCCGCAATCTATGCAGGCATCCTCGTCTATAATATGAATTCCATCCCCCGGAGCTATAGCTCCTACAGGGCAATAGTCCGGACAAGTTCCGCAGTTGGAACAATTGTCGTTAATATAATGCGCCATTGTTTCCTCCAAAGCATAACAGTTGTTATATTAAAAAAATCCGATTATGGCAAGGAGAGATTGGGAGATCAACAAAAAAGCAGGTAGTTTTTCAGCAAGTCTCCCTAGTTGAGCAGTTCTCCCTAGCAACACGTTATATCAAGTGAACCAAAAATCCCGGAAAAATTTTTTTCCAAATTTAGAGCGAGTTCATCGTGGGTAATATTCTTATTTTTTGCAAGAAACTCCGCCGTATGGACTATAAAAGAAGGCTCGTTATCTTTCCCCCTCAGAGGGTGGGGAGCAAGATAGGGCGCATCGGTTTCAATTAATATTCTGTCAACGCTTAGCTGCGAAAGGGACGCTGTTATCTTTTCCGCTTTTTTATAGGTAAGATTGCCCGCAAAGGAGAAAAATACGTTGCCGCGATTAATTCCGAAATCCAAAAGCTCATCGGAGCCGTTAAAGCAGTGAAGAATAATCGGAACGGAGTTGTCCGTATCCATCTGTCTTAAAATCATTGCCGTATCCGTAGCGGCATCTCTTGAGTGAATGATAACTGGAAGTTTGCGGGCGAAGGCAATATCAAGCATGACGGCAAAAACCCATTCCTGCGCTTTAGGGGGACTTAAATTCCTATAAAAATCAAGCCCGACTTCCCCAACCGCTATCACCTTCGGCAACTTAAAAAGCTCTTCAAATTTTGAAATATCACGACGGGAAAAGTTATCCGCGTCGTGGGGGTGAACCCCAATTGCGGCGTAAACTCCGTCATACCTTTCGGCTGCCTCCGCCGCTTTTCGGCTGTCATCCAAACCTGTTCCTATGTTCAGAATCCGCCGCACTCCTTTCTCCGCCGCCCTCCTTAGGACTGCGGGGATATCTTCCGCAAGCGGAGGGAAGTGAAGGTGGGCGTGGGAATCTGTAAGAAAGAGAGCGTGCCCTCTTTCCGCTATGATATTATTTTCTTTCATCTTTTAATCCCTGAAGCATAGAGCATAGATCCCCAAGCGTTTTTACGCCTCTTTCCGAAAGCTCCCCAAGCATCTTCACAAATAGGAGCGCCGTCACATCCGCATCGTATAGCGCCCTGTGGCGGACATCTCTGGGGGAAGCAAGGGAGAAAACCTGTATCAAAGTGTCAAGTTTATGGTTTGGAAGATACGGATATAGCCGCCTTGAGAGCTTAAGGGTATCAAAGAGATAGCTTACCGGGGAAATTATTTTATGCCGCTTCATAGCGGAGGATATGAGTCCGTGATCAAAAGAAAGATTATGTGCCACAAATATGGCTCCTTCAATAAATTCTGCAAGTTGGTTTACCGCCTCGTCCTCATGGGGGGCGTTCTCGGTCATGCTGTCGGTTATTCCGTGCAAAGACATAGAGAACCTGTCTATGGGGAATCCCGGATTTACGAGGGTTTGGAAAGCGTTAGGAAAATCTATCCGAAAGCCGGGGAGTACTTTTACGGACGCTATCTCCACCAATCTTAACCCATCCGAAGTTACGGCGGTTTCTGTATCGGTTACTGCAAAAAGTGCCTCACAGAGGGGGGTGTCTTGATGATAAGTCATAATTTTGTCTGATAGGCAGTCATAAGATACAGCTTGGCAAAATCAGATAGGGTAAGCTGTTCCGCCCTAATGTTATCTGGCAGGGAGAGCGCTTTAAAGTTTGCCGCGGCATACGCTACATTATTTTTTAAGGTCTTCCTCTTCTGTTTAAAGCAATCTCTGACAAAGGCGAAAAAACCGCTCTCTTGCCCGCTTGGGAGGAGGCGGGAGGGGTGAGGCACAAATTCCAGAACAGAGGAAGATACTCTGGTCTTTGGAAAAAAGTTCCCTCCTCCAATACGGCAAATCCGACGGACAGCATAGTAATAAGCGGCATATACAGAGAGGGAGGAGTAAGTCTTGCTCCCCGCGTTTGCAATAATTCGATCCGCCGCTTCGCTCTGAAACATGAACACAAGGCGTGAAAATGCCGCAATATGGTTTGTGCAGTGTTCAAGTATCTTTACGGATATGTTATACGGGAGGTTGCCGACTATAACAGCTTTTTCCCCGAAGATTGCAGAAAGATCCGTTTTAAGAACATCGGAAGCGATAATATCTAGATTTGGGAAGTTTTCTTCAATGAAACGGGCGGCATCCCGGTCAAACTCTATGACTTTTAACCTTTCAGTGCGGCGAAGAAGTTCTTCCGTCAGGCTAGCTGCGCCTGGTCCTATCTCTATGACGGGGGTATCGCGGGCAATCTGCGCGGTGTCCGCAATCTTTGCGATATATGCGGGATTGGTTAAAAAGTGCTGCCCCAACTGTTTTTTGGGGCGACGGGCGGAGTCTAAATACTTTTTTATAAGCAAATTGCCCTCCCCGCAATCTTATGCGCCAATATTACCGCTGAACGGAGACTAGCGGGGCTCGCCAAACCTTTCCCCGCAATATCAAAGGCTGTGCCGTGATCCACGGAGGTGCGGATTATGGGGAGGTTTAGGGTAACATTGACGGCGGAGCCGAAACCGTCCATCTTTATCGGGATTAACCCTTGATCGTGATATATGGATACCGCAAAATCAAAGGTATTCGGACAGGTAAAGAGGGAATCCGCAGGAAAAGCTCCGCGGGCGTCTATCCCTTCGGCTTGGGCGGTTTTTATAGCAGGCTCAATTATAAGCTCCTCCTCATCTCCTATCACTCCGCCGTCCCCCGCATGAGGGTTAAGGGCGCAGACAGCCACAATCGGCGAAGATATGCCAAAGAGTGCCCCCGCCTTATGGGCGTTTTTTATGGCGCGTAAAATTATATCTTGAGTAATACTTTCGGCAACTATTTTAATCGGTATATGGGTGGTGGCAGTGATAACCCTGTAATGGGGGGACACAAGCATCATTGAAAAATCGGTGCTCCCGGTGAGGTATCCCAAATATTCGGTATGACCGGCAAAAGGGTACCCCGCAAGGGAGACAGAGTGTTTATTTATGGGGGCGGTAACTATGGCGGATATTGATCCGCTTAACGCCGCATCCACCCCTGTCCGGATAAACGACATGGAAAGCTCCCCGTATTCAGCGGAAGATACGCCGTAACGGATCGCAACGGTTATCGGGGAAAGCGTTTCAATGATCGGATACGGCGGGGGATCGGTTTTTAGGATTAAGCGGAATGTATCATCAAGAATACTCCGTTTCCCTATCGGAATGAAAGGGAACTTTTTTATGAAATCGGTATCCAGAAGGAGCTTTGCCGTAATCTCCGGACCGACCCCCGAAGGATCCCCCAATGTTACCCCTACAGGTTTATCCGCCAAAACCGCTGCTCCGTTTTTAAAGTTTCCCCTTCATCCCATGGACAAAGTTCTTAAAATAGATTATCCCCGAATAGATAGAGAGGGCAAGGGAAACATATAATATCCCCATCCCAATCTCATAAACAGGGAGGGCAAAGGATGAGACAATATATATGGAACCGTCGGGATACCGATTGATGCCGAACGGCGGAAACACCGGAAGATCATGGTTGAATATAATACAGGAGAGGGCAACCATCTGAAATATCGTCTTCATCTTTCCCCAAAAGCCAGCGGCAATGATAGTTCCGCTTGCGGAGGCAACGTCTCTGAGAGCGCCCACTGCAAAATCCCTAAAAAGCATAAGCACCACAAGCCATGCAGGCACAAGGTCAAGGTCTACTAAAACCACCATGGCGGCGGTGACAATTATCTTATCCGCGACAGGATCAAGCACCTTGCCGATATTGGAAACCAATTTATACTTGCGGGCAATATAACCATCCAATATATCTGTTACGGATGCTACAATAAAAAAGAAGGTAGCAAAGATAAAAGCATACGGATATTCTGAATACATAAGATACATGCAGAGGGGAACAAGGAGAATCCGCAGGATGGTTATGGCGTTGGGGATGTGTTTCATGCAAAGAAAACCTTTAATATCTCATACTCAATCTCACCGCCGGGGGCTTGAACTACAGCGTCATCTCCGGCTTTCTTACCAATCACCGCTTTTGCCATGGGGGAAAGCACCGAAACTTTGCCCGTTGAAATATCAGATTCATCCGGTCCCACAATGGTAAATACTCTTCGCTCTCCGTTGTCAACATTTTCCATCTCCACTGTGGCGCCAAATATTACACGTTCACCTTTTAATTTTGAAATATCGATGATTTCAAGCATAGGAATCTTTGCTTCAAGCTCTGATATCCGCGCTTCAATGATCCCTTGCCGTTCCTTTGCGGCATCGTATTCAGCGTTTTCGCTAAGATCCCCATGGGCACGCGCCTCTTTTATCGCCTCAATTACCTCTTTGCGATCAACGCTCTTGAGTTTCTCCAACTCAGCTTTCAGCCTATCATAGCCAGTCTGTGTGATAGGAATTGTGTTCATCTATCGTCTCTCTCCTAAAATATTATTATGTATACTCTCTATCCTTGCATCCGCCGCACCGTCCAGAACCCTTACGGAGATCGCATCTCCAGAGTTTAAATCCGAAACGGAGCTTATCACGACACCGTCTTTATATATCATAGAGTAACCTGCCGCAAGCAACCTGTCTGGATCCGCAAGGCGCAACCGCTCCTCAAAAGAGGCAAGAGCAAAGGAAAGCTCTTTAAAGCGCAAATGAGCGGCATTTATAAGACGCGACTGCAAAGCATCAACGGCGGCTTTCATAACGGGAAGTCTATTATTTGGGGCTATGGCTATAAGCCTTCCTGAAAGGAGTGAAAACTCCTTGTCTTTCTCTACAATAAACTCTCTTAAACCGGTTGTGATACGCCGATACGAGGCTTCAAGCAAAAAACAGTAACGCTCCGCTCTTTTTGCAACTGCGCCAGAATATAGCTTAGCAACAAAGTTATCAAATGTTATATTAGCAATTTCTACACGCTTAATCAACGATTTTGTAAAATCCATATAATATTTTTCCAATAGAACGATAGCCGCCGCATACTCTTTTGTAAGAAGTTCTGCGGCAGCGGTTGGAGTGGCGACACGAATATCAGCCGCAAAATCGCATATTGTAATATCCCTCTCGTGCCCTATAGCGGAAACGGTCGGGACATTGGATGCGGCAAGCGCCCTCACCACCCGTTCATCATTGAACACAGAGAGATCTTCCAAAGCGCCGCCCCCCCTTGTAAGCACCAGGGCATCATATCTGACTGCCTGTGAGGAAACTTTGGCAATTGCCTTTGCAATCAACGGGGCGTTCTCCGCCCCCTGAACAGGGATAGGGTATATATCAATATTAAAAAACAACCGCTTTGCCTTTGCTGTCACCAAGAAATCGGTTATGGCGGCGCCGTTTTCAGCAGTAAGCAGAGCGATCCTTTCAGGATATTTCCTAATCTCCTTCTTGCGGGAGGCATCAAAAAGTCCCTCGCCCTCCAATTTTTTACAGAGGAGAGCAAATGCCTTCCAATACTCGCCTTCTGCATTATACCGTATCTGACGGACAATAATCTGAAAACTCCCGTCTTGAGGGTATACCCGTGCTTCTCCGTCAACTTCAACTTTATCGCCGTCTTTTGGTATAAAGGCGCTCTTTAAGATATTCCCTCTGAAATAGACGCACCTTATCTTGGCATCCGCTTCCATAAGGGTAAAATAGATATGACCGCTCCCCGGACGGCTTAAACCGACAACCTCGCCTGACACGCGGATTCTTTCTGGAAACTCCCGTGCAACCAGCCTGTTAAGTTGAGCGATAAGTTCACTGACCGAGAGTTGTTGCATTGTCAACTAAAATATATTGATCTTCATCGGATTTTTGAAGCCCCAACTCTCGTTTTATAACATATTCAAGATATGCATTGTCTTGCTTTATAAGCTCCAATTCCCGCTGAAGGTATGCAATCTTTTCGTCTAACTTTTGAATCTCAGATTCATAGCTCCTCTGAACAGAGAGCATCTCATTGTATTTTACTATGCCGTTATGCCCGAATATTAGGTAAAACAAGAGCAAAACGACAATAACTGTATAAATTATAAGAGTTTTCATAAATGCCTCAAAATTAAAAACGGGCTTTCTCAGCCCCTTGTCAGCATGTGGGTATTTTAACAAATAATGCGGGTGATAACAAGCTCAAATATAGAGATATCTAAAACCTCATTATGCTTTTCAGAAAATATGCCACTGGTTCCCAAGCGTTATCTCCGTATCCCCCAGCCATAAACCATGCGGAAGGGATACCTCTGTCTTGCAAGAAGTCAAATATATGGCGATCCCGCTGCAGCATCTGCTCTAAGGAGAGCTTTAAGAGAGAGGCGGACGGGAGTTCGTCTTTAATATACGGATCGTCTCCGTCAATAACTATTGCAATATCCGCTCTTTTTGAGGACAGCCTTTCCAACTTCAGCAACCCCTCTGAAAGGAGCGGGAGATAAAGCTCTTCTTCCCCCTCGGCAATCGGTATATCCAGATCAGACGGGGCAAACGGGGCATAATTCATAGAATTTTCCCTCAGTGAACGTTTAAGGTGCTCTATGTCCAACGGCCACCCCCCCGCCATATGCACGGACAATGTTAATATATCATCCCCTCTCTCGGCGGACAGATCCCCCTGTTTACGTAAAATGTTCACAAGTTCAGCACAACCGTCGCCCTTATGGGCATCAACATCTATTATCCATATCAATGATGCACTCCCTTCGGCTTGAAGTTTGCGGGCGGCTATTATGCTATCGTTCATTAGACAGAAGCCGGAGCCTTCGTTATAGCGGGCATGGTGGTTTCCGCCCCCCAGATAGAAGCAGAAATTTTTGGCGTTAAAATGGGTATTCCCGCCTCTTAATGCAAGGCGGCATGCGGAATATGAACCGAAATTCTGAAGGAGGATGGTTTTGAATATATCTGTAAGCGGTTTTTTTGCGTGCTTAGGTTCATAGCGGTTAAGCCGCCCGTCTTCGTCAACAAGTTCATAGCAGGCAAGCAGTGCTTCTTTTAGACTCTGTTCATCCCTGAATAAACTCTCGGTATGCCTTGCGGAGTGGACGCGCCCAATATCCTCTTCGGTTATTCCCTGCGGAAAGCCGTAAATTGCGCGGACGGTATCCAGGGTGTATACAGATGTTTCATCAATTCCAAGATGCTCCAAAACCCGCCTTGCCCTATTGTCCGCTATGGGAAGCATAATTCCATAGTCATGAAATTTCATGTTCAGAGATTTATCATAGAGGATCATAATACTTAAAGATATATCAGAACCACTAATTTTTCATTAAAAATCTGAAAAAGTAACCTTTTCGGCTTGAGGGCGAAAAACCCGCATTCTAACGGATAATTTTAAACTCTAAACATGTTTGATGCCGCGCCCCGTTATGAAACCCTCACAATTCGGTTTTCCTTGCGCGGTTTTGCCGTAGCCGGCGTGTCTCCGGCGGGATAGCCCAGGGTTATATGAATTTTTGCCTCGCAGGCTTCGTCAATGCCCCATTCTTTTTGAAGCCGCTGTCCCAATTCGCTTGAGAAGGTGTCCTCCGCACGGGCAACCATACAGAAGCCAAGACCGAGGGAATGAGGGGCCAGCATAATGTTTTGAGCGGCAATGTAAGAATCAGCAGAGGAATAGAGAAAATTCTTTGGCGCAAACAGGGTCAGCACCGTGGGCGCGTTGTAAAAGCCGCTCTGAATTGCGGCGCTGTCTGCAATGCTCGACTGTTCTTTGGAAATGTATGCGGTTCCCGTAGACATTCTGCCATTAAAAGCCGCCTTGTTGATTTTGCCCAGGGCGGCATTTAGTAAAGTCTTGACGGTATCAGCCAAAAAGTACTGACTGACAGCTTGCGCTCTATGCAACGGGACGGAATCATAATCCGAACCGCTTATCCCGAGGTGCCGCCGCGTGTTGAATACTCCTAAGCAAACTCGGAGAAACAATGCATCCTATTATCTCCGCGATGGAAAGTTGGGGGCTGGATTACAAAGTCATTCCCACAAATTCGGATTAACAATAAAGCAACCCGCCCAAAGGTAAACCGGCATTACTTGCGACACCGTATAAAGTTCTTTTGTCGTCTTTATATTTCATTGCCCCCAGTTATGCAATTCTCTTATCTTTGCGGTTAATTCTGTGCTTTTCAGAGTATTGCAAGTTTTGCAATATGGGAATTGCAGACAATTGAAAAAATTCCTATTTTCACAGGTAATTTCAACCACTATTCCGCCTTTGGCGCCCCGCCCCAGATCCCTTCCAGATTATAGTATTCTCGCTCAACTTCCCGCATTATATGGACTATAATATCCCCAAAATCTATGCATACCCAAACCCCCTCCGTTAACCCTTCATAGGCTAGCGGGGGAATCCCGTTATTTCTCATCTCGGTTAAGAGATGCTCTGATATTGCTTTCACATGGGTATCAGCTTTCCCTGTGGCTATCACCAGATAATCGGTTATAGAGGATATTCCCCTTAGATTAAAAGATACAATATCTTCTCCCAACTTATCGTCAATAAGTCGGCAGAGCAGTTTCAGTCCTTCCATTGCGCCCCCTTCATATAAATTTTTCTCCAAAATATATTTATAGACATTCTCAAGCAGCCCCTCCGTAAAGCTTGCCTTAATCCCATTTATCCCGATCAGGTTTGCAAGTTGCCCGCGCACAACCGTGCTGGATATTTTAACAGGATCCATTTCATAGAGTATAATACTCCCGCTCATTAACTCTTTTGAAGAAGCGGATATATACGCTCTGAAATTCGTAACCCTGCCCAGAAGTTCCTTAGGGATGGTTGACAACACCTTCTCAAAAGAAACCTCTCTGTTTGCCACAATGAAGTTTGTCAGCTCAAAGAGTTCCATAAAGTTTTGCCAACTCTCAATGGTGATGAAGATGTCGCTGCCGGTGATGAAATAGAGAGCATCAGAGGGATACCGCCTCCTCCACTCCAATAATGTAAGATAGGTGTAGGATACGCCGGCAGATTTTATCTCAAAGTCGGAAACCGTAAAGTTGCAGATGCCGGATTGGGATAGCGCTTGAGCGGTAATGATGGCCATATTATAGCGATCTTTCGCGGATGCATTGGGTTCCGATTTATGGGGAGGGAGTTTTGTAGGGATAAAAACAAGCTCATCCAGCTTAAAATTGCTGTAAACATTATACGCAAGGCGAGCGTGCCCCAGATGTATCGGATTGAAGGTTCCGCCGAATATCCCTATCTTTTTCATTAACTGATATTGTTCATTAAGTTACGGCAGCATGACAGGGATGGTATTGATGGCATACATCACGGAGGAATCAAAAATTTGGACAGGATTCATAATTTTAGTGTATTTCTCCGCTAACAGAGCAAACTCCTTTTTATCAAACCGCTCCAAAACCGGAACTTCCGCAATAAAATCCAACGGATTTAACCACCTGTTTTTATGCCTTATCCTATAGTCCAAGTGCGGACCTGTTGCCATCCCGCTCTTGCCCACATACCCTATCACATCACCCTGATTTACATACGCGCCCTGTTTCACCGCGTTATTAAACCCGTTTAGATGCAGGTAGAATGTGCTATAGTTATTTGAATGACGGACTTCCACAAAATATCCGTTGTTTTCGCTGTAACTCTTGCGGACTATAACCCCCGAAGCAGTAACCATTACAGGAGTTCCTACGGCGGCGGCGTAATCAACCCCGTAATGGGGCTGATATTTTTGTGTTACAGGGTGAAGTCTGGAATCCGTAAAACGTGAAGTTATACGCCCGTATGGGAGGGGAACCCGTAGAAATCCGCGCTCTAATACCTTTGCGTTTTCGTTGAAATATCCGTATTTCGTGCCGGCTTTATACCAAAAAGCCTTATGGCTGCGCTTATTAACATTAAATTCAGCGGCAAGAACCCTCCCATAGCCTGTAAACTTTCCCCGCACAAAACGCTTTTCCGCCACAACCTTAAAGGTATCCCCTTTGCGAATATCTTTTAAGAAATCTATCTCCCATTCAAAGATTCGTGCAAGGCCTTGGGCAAGCTCCGCCGATTCCCCGATCTCCGCCAGGGCGCTGAAAAGGTTGGTATTTATCCTCCCTTGAATCAGGGTAACCAAGCTCTCGGTAGGGTATGTAAAGAGTTCCACTTCCACTTCCCCAAGCTCTGTGCGGCTTACCATTATCTCTTTATCAAGGGAGAGGCGCAGAGCAAAGCTGTCCGCACTTTTTTCGGCAAGCATCCCCGCTTTTAAGATATAGGACGGATATTTTGCTTTAATCTGCTTTGCAATGCTGTTTACCTCCGAAAAGGTGAAGGTATCCTGAAGGATGAGAGAGAGGGTATCCCCCCTTTGCACTACATATGTTTCCGCGAATGCCGCTCCAGAAAAAACAAGTAAAAAGAGTGCCGCAAGCAGTTTATTCAAGCTTCTTCTCCACATAACGAGTTATCAATATATAGGCGGCCAAGAGGATGAGGATTATGGGGAATATGGCAAGCCCTATCCTGTGGGAATATTCTTTTACAAGCTCCGCATTGTTGCCCACAAAACGTCCGATATATGCAAGGATTATAACCCATATCCCCGCTCCCAATGCGGTATATGCAATAAACTTACCAAAACCCATACGGGCAAGCCCCGCCGGTAGGGATATAAGCTGCCGCACACCCGGAATAAGCCTCCCCGCAAAAGTTGTTATCTCCCCGTGCCTGCGGAAAAAGGTATCCATAGCGTCTATCCGCTTCTCATTGAGGAATAGGAAGCGCTGATACTTTATTAAAAACTTCCTCCCTAAGAAAAACGCCAGAGAATAGTTAATTGACGCTCCTATCAAACTACCCAAAATCCCTGCTGCCGCCACAAGAACGATATTCATATCTCCATGAACCGTCAGATAACCCGCGGGGGGGATTACAACCTCGCTGGGGAATGGTATAAACGAGCTCTCTACCGCCATAAGCAAAATTATGCCAGGATAGCCAAGCGCCCCCACCGTGTTCACCAGAAAAACCATCGCACTTCCGAAAAATGCCAAGATAGTTTCTTTCATTTGCTCTCTAACAGCTCCTTTGCTTGTTTTAGTGATGCTTCCGTAACATCGCCTGCTATCATAGCGGCAAGTTTTGACGGTCTCTCCGCTTCGCTCAACAGGGTAATTATGGTTTTTGTTTTATCACCCTCGCTAATTTTATGGATATGGATATGCGTATCCCCTTTGGCCGCCACCACCGGAAGGTGGGTTATGGAGAGTACCTGCTTGCTTTCCGACAGTTTGGCGAGCTTTTCCGCCACCTTTTTTGCTGTCCGTCCGCTGATTCCGGTATCAATCTCATCAAAGAGGATAGTGCCGCAGCTGTCTTTGGAGGAAAATATCTCAGTGATCGCCAGCATTACCCTGCTAACTTCGCCACCGGAGGCAATCTGCGCCAGGGGTGCGGGTTCAAACCCTTTGTTGACGGATATATAAAACTCTCCTGTCACCCCTCCGCTCTCATTCAGAGTTGGAAGTTTGGCAAACACCGTCTTAAACTCCGTTCCCGCAAGCTCCAAATCCCCCAATATCCCTTTAAGTTCCCCGCTTAAACGCTCTGATACCGAGATTCGTTCTCCCAGCAGTTTTTCCGCCGCTTTCCGTGCGGTTACTTCCGCTTCTGTGAGCGCCTTGTCAAGGGCGGATAGGAGATGTTCCCCGTCCTTCAGATTTCGGAGGCACAACGCCGTCTCCTCCCCCTTTGAGAGCACATTCTCAAGTGAACCGCCGTATTTTTTCATAAGCTCCTGCAACAGATATTTACGCTGGACAAGCTTATCCAAATCCTCTTCTTCCTCTTGCAGAACAAGGGGAGACAATATGCGCTCCGCTTCGTTAAGATTTTCTAAGGCGGAGCTTAAAAGCTCCGCCGCTTCCGCCGCGGCTCTGCTGACGGAAGATATGCCGGATAAAGCCCTCACACCCTTTGTAACAAGCTCTTCCGCATTTATCTCTCCCTCTGCAATACTTTCATATGCGCTCTGGACACCTTCCCGAATCCTTTCTCGATGGGAGATGTAATTGACCCGCTCCTCAAGCTCAGAATCCCTTTTTAGGTCTATCTCCGCATCCTGAATCTCCTTAAAACGCACTTCCAGAAGATCCCGGTATCTCTCTGCTTCCTCGTTCTCCTTTTTCAACTTTTCCAGTTCGCGTTTGGCGGCAAGGTATTTTTCATAGCTTTCCGTATATTCCGACAAAACTTCTTTTGAAACAAAAGAATCCAGAAGCGGCAGATGTCCCGCAGGGTTGGTGAGGCTCTGATATTCGTGTTGGGCGTGTATATCCGCAAGATACGGAGCAAACTCTTTAAGCTGTGCGGCGGAGGCGAGGATGCCGTTTATAAAAATCCTGTTTTTCCCCGCCTCGTTTGCTTCCCGTCTGATAACAAGCTCGTCCTCTATATCAAAAGGTTCTTTCAATTCATTCGGAATCTTTTCAAGCCCAGTGAAAATCCCTTCTATTACAAGTTTATCCGCGCCTTCCCTAAGCATCCCTCTTTGGAAACGGTCTCCTAAGAGGAGTTTAAGAGAGTTTACCAAAACAGATTTCCCGGAACCGGTCTCCCCTGTTATAACCGTTAAACCTTCACGGAGCTCAAAGGCAACGCTCTCTATGACAGAAACATTTTTAACCGAAAGGTAGGCAAGCATCGGTTAATTTGACTCCCAGCCAAATTTGGAGCGGAGATAGTCATAAAAATTCCTTTCAGGCTTGTAGTAGATTATGGTATCAAAGTCCGTCCTCTTTATCACAAGGGAATCCCCCATAAGAAGGTTTTTGCCTACCTGCCCATCTTGGGATACATATATGTCCTGCCGCGGGTGCGTAAGCTCTATCCTTATTATAGTTGAGTGGGGAACTATTAGCTCGCGGCTTGTCATAGAGTGGGCGCAGATAGGGCATAAGAGCATAAGCTGCATACTCGGATCCACTATGGCGCCCCCCGCGGAGAGGGCGTATCCGGTGGAGCCGGTTGGCGTGGAAACGATAAAGCCGTCCGCACGGTAAGAACCCACCCGGTTATGCCCGGAAAAAACATCAAACTCCACCATCCGCGCAAGCCCGCCTTTGTTTATGGTAATATCGTTCAAAGCGTTTGCTTTAAAGACCGTCTCGCCGTTTCTGATTATCTCGCATTGAATGCGCATACGGCGATGAGTAGGCATACGGTGTTCCATAACGGCGCTTAACGCGTCTCTCACGTCTACGGGGTTTATTTCGGTGATAAAACCGAGTTTTCCCATATGTACCCCAAGTATCGGCACTTCAGAGGAACCCAAGAGACGCGCCGCCGAGAGGACTGTTCCGTCGCCTCCCAAAACTATCATAAAGTCAGATTTTTCACGAATATCCGTCTCAGAGGTGTGCCACCCGTGCCCTAAAACCTCCGCCGCCCGTTTTTCAAAGAGAATGTCCACGTGATACCTATTCAGCGCCTCCAGAAGCTCCTGCAAAACCGCCTTCATATTGATATTATCCGGATTTGCCACAATGGAAACAGTCTTTATCCTGTTTTTCATACCTATTTATCACCTATACTTTTGTTATTTCCAAAGCTATCTAACTTTGCGGAAAATTTTTCCTTTAACATCTGCTCTTCCACGGATTCGAAGGTTGGCTCTTCTTCATCTTTTTTTGATTGCAGCCCCTTTTCCTCATCTATAAACTGCTTTCTCACCCTTTCAAACTCTCTGGAGAGGAAGGAGAGAACCGCCACAGATTCCTCGCCTTTAAGCGATGTTTTTCCCTTTACGGTGTTAAAAAGCCGTTCAATTTGCATAAAAGTTCTGCGGTTAAGGTTGGAATATTTTATAAGCTGTTCATCAAGTTGATATTTATAATTTTTAATCATATCATTGGCACGGAAGAGTTTATTTCTAAGCTCCGTCAGATCCAGACGGGCGTTTATAAGCTCTTTTGCCTTATCCTCCGTTACCAGGCGCTCTATAACCTTAATCATCTTATTGTTGTGCTCAAGAATCCTCTTATGTTCCTCATTCACCTCCTGAAAAGCGATGG
>JAITJJ010000107.1 GCA_031278965.1 Deferribacteraceae bacterium | reverse complement strand
GAGAAGACCGCCGATAACTTCAAATATTTATTAACACTCCTTTATAAGTCATTATAAACAAGCCATATTTTTAATAGAAAAGAGAATAAAGGTCTTGGATGATAACACAAGCTCTCTCTGTCAAGGTCAAGCCCTACAGATTGCTCCGCAAACCTTGACGGAGCTCCCGCTTGTGTTATCTTATACCTTTCTTTTTCTCTTTTTCTTTTAAAAAATATACCACCGGACAAACACTACCTTATCCGCTTGTGCTTTATCTCTTTCCACTCTGCCGGTGAAAATACCTTTAACTTCAACGGACGATTACGATCTCCGGGGTATAGCCCGAGCCAGTTGGAAAAGATCGTTTACAAACCGCTTTAAGTTGTGATAATATTAGCCCGCAAGGTAGCTTCTGCGATAAAGATAAAAATCATCAAAACAGGCTGCTTGAAGGGGAGTTTATGGGTAAAACCCTATATAAAAAAGTTTGGGATCTGCATGCGGTGAAAAAGCTCACAAATGGGCAGACACAGCTTATAATTGGTACGCATATCCTGCATGAAGTAACAAGCCCTCAGGCGTTTGCTTCTCTCAGGGAGCTTGGAATAAAGCCGGCTTATCCTGAAAGGACCTTTGCCACCTGCGATCATATCATTCCTACAGACGGTATCCGCCGCCCCCTTAAAGATTCCCTTGCAGAGGATATGCTCGCCGCCATAGAAAAGAATACAAAAGAAGCGGGAATTCGCTATTTTGGGGTTGGCGAGGGTTACGGGGTGATTCATATCGTTATGCCTGAAATGGGGCTTATTCGTCCGGGAATGACTGTTGCTTGCGGGGATTCCCATACCGCCACTCACGGGGCTTTCGGGGCGGTTGCTTTCGGTATCGGTACATCCCAGGTGCGCGATATATTAGCCACCGGAACTATGGGTGTTACCCCCTTAAAGGTCAGAAAGATAGAGCTTAACGGGAAGATCGGAAAAGGGGTGACGGCAAAGGATGTCATTCTGAAAGTTATAGGCGCTTTAGGGGTTGACGGCGGCTTAGGCTATGCATATGAATTTTCGGGAGAAGTAATACGGAATATGAGCATGGAAGCCCGTATGACCGTCTGCAATATGGCGATCGAGGGCGGAGCTAGGATCGGCTATATCAACCCTGATGAAACAACTTTCGCTTACATAAAGGAGCGCCCCTTTGCCCCCAAAGGGAGCGATTGGAATAGATCCGTTGATTTCTGGAAGTCCATAGCATCCGATGAGGATGCGGAATATGACGATACAGTAACTTTTGATTTAAGCGACCTTACTCCAATGGTAACATGGGGGATCACTCCCGCCATGACAGCCGGGATACGCGGGCGGTTGCCCGTTGCCTCCAACGATCTTGAAAAAGAGGCTCTGGAATATATGGGGCTTACCCCTTCCGCCCCTCTTATCGGCACAAAAGCGGACGTGATCTTTATCGGCAGCTGCACAAACGGGCGCATTGAAGACCTTCGCCTTGCGGCGTCTATCTTAAAAGGGAGAAAGATAAACCCTGAGTTGAGGGCAATAGTAACTCCCGGTTCAACCGAAGTTAAAGCTCAGGCGGAAACCGAAGGGCTTGACAAGATATTTAAGGACGCCGGTTTTGAATGGAGAGATCCGGGGTGCTCCATGTGTCTTGCTATGAATGATGATAAACTAAGGGGGCGGGAACTCTGTATCTCCACCTCAAACCGTAATTTTAAGGGGCGGCAGGGTTCGCCTACAGGGCGCACCGTTCTTGCAAGCCCATTGACCGCAGCGGCATCGGCTCTGGAAGGGGCGCTGACAGATCCCACTAAATACTTAAAAGAGGAAGCTGTATGAATGGCATAACAACAATTACCGGCCGGGCAGTGCCCATCCTCATGGATGACATTGATACCGATAGGATCATACCCGCCCGTTTTCTGCGCTGTGTTACCTTTGAAGGGATAGGGGAACACCTTTTCTGCGATGAACGGACAGATCCGGAATTCCCCTTAAATAAAAGCGAATATAAAGGGGCGGAGATTATTCTTTCCGGCAACAACTTCGGCTGCGGTTCCTCCAGGGAACACGCCCCCCAATCCATAAAACGCTACGGATTTAAGGCGGTGATTGCAGAAAGTTTTGCTGAGATATTTTTCGGCAACAGCCTTACCATAGGGCTTGTCTGTGCGACCCTCCCCAAAAGTGATATTTTAGAGCTAGCTTCTGCTCTCACGCCAAGCGGCAGTCTTGAGATCTCCCTCAAAGACCTCACCCTTACCCATAAAGGAATAGTTTATAAGATAGGGGTTCTGGAGAGCGCCCGCACCGCTCTGATCAATGGCAGTTATGATCTGCTTTCGGAACTTGCGGCAAATGCTTCAGAGATTAAAACGCGTATAAACGCCCTCCCCTACTGATTGTTAATCCATATTTGCATAAGTTATTGGTATAAGCTAAACAGATGTATAAGAACATCGTTATTCTGACTGGAGCCGGAATATCCGCAGAATCAGGGATTGCCACATTTAGGGACGGGGGCGGTTTATGGTCTAGCCATAAGGTTGAAGATGTCGCAACCCTAAACGGTTATCGCAGAAATCCTGCCCTTGTCCATGATTTTTATAACTCCCGCCGACGGGAATTAAAAAATGTTTCCCCCAACCCAGCCCATATAGCTCTTGCGGAGTTGGAAGAGAACCATCCGGGAAGTGTGGTGATTGTTACTCAAAATGTTGATGATCTTCATGAGCGGGCGGGAACGAAAAACCTCCTGCATATGCACGGAGAGTTGTTAAGTATCCGTTGTGAAGCGTGCGGGTATAAATTTAAGAGCGGCACTGATTTTTCAATAGAATCCGTCTGCCCCAAATGTTCAAAGAAAGGAGTTTTGAGACCGGATATAGTATGGTTTGGGGAAGTTCCGATGCACCTTGAAAAGATTGAGCTACTCCTTATATCAGCGGATCTCTTTATCTCCATAGGAACCTCCGGCGCCGTCTATCCGGCGGCGGGGTTTGTAAGTATTGCCCGAAACAGTGCGCATACAGTTGAGATAAATATTGAAGCCTCAATTACCGCATCTCTTTTTCACGAACAGATAGCGGGCAAAGCAGGCAAAGCTGTTCCCGAATATGTAAAAAAACTCCTTCAGGCTACCGAATAATGAACCGCCGGCTATACCCGTTTGTTCTCTTTTTGGTGTGCCTTATCGGGGTTTACGCCTCCATAACCGCCTCAAGGTATTTTCAGCTGATTAAAGGGTGGGAGGCTTACCGATCCGCTTATTACCTTGATGATGTGCCTATGGTGACCACTGTGGATGCCTTCCGGTGGATTCACTATGCGGACGATCTCATTGACGGCAAGTATGACACAACTCAAGACGACCTCCTAATGTATTATCCCGACGGTTCCGAGCGGATGAAACCGTTTCCCCTCCTCTCTCTTATCCTTATAGTTATGGCTAAGATAAAAGGAGTAAATCTCTTTGAGGCGGGGATTCACCTTATTCCTTTTCTGGCGGGGCTGTTTATCTTTCCGTTAGGTATTTTATTTTACAGGTTGGGCTATCCCGCGGCGGGGCTTTTAGGGGGAATAACAGGCGGCTTTTCCGTTAACTATTTTAACCGATCCACTGCGGGGAGGATAGATACGGATTCCCTCAACCTCTTTTTCCTCTTTTTCACGCCCCTGCTAATCCTCCTTACGGCGGAGAGGAAAAAACGGTCGCATATATTCCTCCTCTCCGCGTTTACCGGAATTTCCCAGTTTTTATTTCAATTCTGGTATCACCACGCCATGTTTATAACTATCTTCTTCTTTGTTTTTGCTTTTACCCTCTATTTGTATAAACACCCGCTTAAAATCATTGCGATAAGCTCCGCCATATATATTCTCTTTTCAGGTCCGCACTATCTTTTCGGCGGGGTAACGCACTTAATAGACCTGATTGAATTTTATATGTTCACACCAAAAGAACAGTTGGGCGGCTATCCCAACGTATATTATACCGTTACGGAGGCTTCCAAACTTGGAATAGGCGAGGTTTTAAAAACCCTCTTTGTCCATCCGGTTGCGGCGGGATTTGCCTTTGCGCTCTTGGGACTTATGGTTTTTAGGCTGAACAAAAAACTTGCCCCGCTGGCGCCGATATTTCTTATCGGGATGATGACTTTTATCTCCTCAAACCGTTTTGTAATGTATCTTGCGCCTTTTATGGGGATAGCTTACGGTTTTATGATAGATACCCTTGCCCGCCTCATTCCGGGAGAGAAAAAGCCGCATTTAATCCTCAAAGATACGGCGGGATATCTTGGCTTTGCACTAATCTCTTTTCTCCTTCTGGTTCCCTTTAATGCGACCGGGCTTAGAAAATTTTATATAGTGCCGCCCTCAATACCCACCCCCTTATACAGCACCTTTAATATATTGAGGGATTATCTCCCAAAAAATTCCGCAATATATACATGGTGGGACTTTGGTTTGGCGATAGAAGCGCAGGCGCGCCTTGCCACCTTTCACGATGGTCTGTCTCAAAACACCCCTAAGACTTGGCTTATTGCCCGCAGCTACCTTCTGGATCAAGAGAGAATGTCTAAAAATATAGCCTATATCGCCAATAACGGAGTGAAGGAGTTGAAAAAAACTCACATAAAAAAGGCGGAAAATCTGGTGGATTCTTACCCTATCCCGCTGGAAAAAGAAAATGTCTACCTCTTTTTTACAGAGGATATGATAAGCAAGTTCGGAGCAATACATTATATAGGTTCTTGGGATAACGAAACTTTACAGAATGAGTTCTTTATTGTTCAACTTGACTGCAGAGATACAACTGATACGGAGGTTAATTGCAGGAGTATGCGGATAAGTAAAGACCTAGGTCTGATGTATTCCGCTAATCCCAACAATAAAGCGCCTTATCCGTTGTTGGGCATTGCAGAGCTTGAAGGCGGTGTGCTCCTGAGCGAAAGGTTTACGGATTTTCAAGGCGGGTATTACGCAATTCTAGCAAAGACCAGCGGAAAAACCCGCGCCGCTTATATTGTGGGAAAGCGAGCATATGCAAGTTCCTTTGTTCAACTCTTCATCTTGGGCAAACCTGACCCGGAAAGATTTGATGAGGTGTTAAACCTCTTTCCGCTCATGAGACTTTTTAAGGTAAAATCCTATGGGACTGCGGCGGAAGATTAAAACCTGCGGGTTAGATCTAATGCTGTCTGTCTTGACAGGAGTTTTGCTCTTCCTGTCGCTTCCGGGCTTTAATCTGTTCCCCCTGGCCTTTATCGGCTTTGCGCTCTTTTTCTATACTGCAGAACGCAAGGTATTAAGCGCAAAAATAATCTCTGTTATAACAGGCTTTATCTTTTATACTGCGGGGCTTTCTTGGGTAGGGGTGCCGATGACTCTTTTCGGCGGGGCTCCAGCATATGCGGGGGCAGCCCTTGTATTTCTCACGGGGATAGTTGGGGCGCTCTTTTTCTGGCTGCCCTTTGGTTTGGTATATGATAAAACCCGCTCGCTTATGCTTTCAGGATTTGTATTTATTGCGCTTGAAATGGCAAAGAGCAATCTCCTGTTGGGGGGGCTGCCTTGGCTAAATATAGGGCAAACGCAATACAACAACATCTATGCCCTCCAGATCGTCTCTATTGCGGGGGAACACGGGCTTTCGCTCCTGGTGTTCCTAATAGGAGGGTGGTTCTGTAAAACCGCAAATCAGCGCAGTAAAGAAAATTTTGCCATCCTCCTTGCCTTGTTGGTTTTTACCTTCAGCTTCGGTTTTTTCCGCCTTGCCTTAAACCGCCCAACGGAGTTAAGCTATACCGCACGGGTGGTGCAAACAGGCTTAAAACAGGAGGATAAGTGGAACCGTGATAAAAGGGGAGCGGTTTTAATATCATTAAAAAGAGAGGTATCCTCCGCCCTCTTTGCAGACGGAGATTATGACCTCTTGGTGCTGCCGGAAACCACTTTTCCTGTAAATCCGTTTTCAATCTCTTCAATAAACGATATATTAGTCCGAGGCTCAATGGATCACTCGATAATTTTGGGATATGACCGCTATGAATTAAATGCGGACGGAGAGAGAAATCTTTTTAACAGCGCCGTAATGATCAGTAGCGGAGAACCGTCAGAAATTTATGATAAGGTTAAACTTGCTCCCTTTGGGGAATATTTTCCTCTGGAAAAGATATTAAAACCGATAAAACGGTATTTTTTCGGCGATTCGGCAGGCTTTACTGCGGGCGGTAAATATATTCTGTTTGAATATAAAGAGATAAAAGCAGCACCGCTCATCTGCTTTGAAGGAGCATTTTCGGGAATAATTTCAGATAATGTGAATAGGGGCGCCAATCTATTGATAATTATTTCAAACGATTCATGGTTTGGAGAGTCTATAGGGAGGGAGCAAAATTTTGCCATAAATGTGGTGAGAGCAGCGGAGTATAAAAGGTATCTCCTCCGCTCAACACAGGACGGAATATCGGGAATAATCTCTCCTCACGGAAAAGTAATCTCCCGTCTGCCTGAAAAAACTTTTGCTTACTCGGATTTAAAATTTGAACCAATAACCGATATAACTTTGTTTGCAAAGTTCGGCTATATGTGGTATGTTATTGCTGTCGCGATATATGCCTTTTGGTATATAAAGTTCGTAAAAAAGAAGATATAAAGTTTTTAGCGGAGGCATCTTATGATTAGCGGGCAAAATATCTTAATTATATTGTTGGTGGTGGTACTCTTGTTCGGAGCATCCAAACTTCCCCAGATCGGCGAAGGAATGGGGAAAGCCATTCGCAATTTTAAGAAATCGGTGAATGATCTTGATACAGACGTTGAGGATATAACCCCGCCCAAAAAAGTAACTAAGAAAGAAAAGGAATCTGACGCTTAGTTTTCGGAGGGTTCCCTCGTGCGAAGAGTTAAAGGGACGCTCCGTTATAAAGCGGTTCAAAATATTCATCCTTTAGTTAAATTTACGGCGGCGTTGGCTTTAATGGTAAGTCTGGGTATTGCAGAATCGCTTCCAGCGGCGTTCATATTCTTAATCTTGCTTTTTATGCTGACGGCTATAACGTCTCCCTCGCTCTTTCTCGCGGCAGTTAAACCGTTCTCCCTTCTCTTTGTTTTCACTTTTGCGGTTCAACTCTTTATTACTGTTGACGGAGGGCTTGCCGTTCCAGACTTAACCGCTCTGACAAATGCAGTTTTTTTTAC
>JAITJJ010000084.1 GCA_031278965.1 Deferribacteraceae bacterium | reverse complement strand
CGTTCTGGTCTAATATGGTGCGGGAATCGATCTTGGATGACACCTTAAACGATATGCGGGAAGGCATATTTGCCTTTATTATCCCCGTTATTACATTTACAGACGGGCGCTGGGTGGCGAGAATAAGGTGTATCCCCACTGCCCGCGCCTTCTGCGCAATGCGGATCACAGCGTTTTCAACCTCTTTCCCCACCACCATCATCAGATCGGCAAACTCGTCAACAATAACCACTATATAATGCATAGGCGTAACATCCGGGTTTTGTGCGGCAATATCGTTGTAAGATGATATATTCCTCACTTTATGCTGTGCAAGCAGAGCATAGCGCGCTTCCATCTCTTTTACCACATTGTCAAGCACCACCGCTGCCTTGCGGGAATCTGTAACAACGGGGGTTAAAAGGTGGGGTATCCCCTCATACACCGAGAGTTCCACAATCTTTGGATCCACCAGAACAAACTTTACCAAATCGGGAGACGATTTATAGAGGATAGAGCATATTATGTCGTTTACGCAAACGCTCTTTCCGCTGTTGGTGGTGCCCCCCACCAACAGGTGGGGCATTTCGTTTAAGTCCGTGAAATAAGGGGTGCCGACCGAATCCTTTCCCAAAGCCACCGCAAGGGGGGATTTCCGTTTCTGAAAAGACGGATACTCCAAAAGCTCCCGTAATGTTATCATTACCCGCTTCTGGTTCGGCACCTCTATCCCCACAACCCCCTTTCCGGGGATAGGGGCGATTATGCGGATACTCTCGGCGGAGAGCGCCATAGCCATATCGTTTTCAAGGTTGGCAATCTTGCTTATCTTTATGCCGGGAGCCGGCTCAAATTCAAAGGTTGTCACCACCGGTCCCTGATGTATCTCCTTAATCTTTCCGTCCACGGCAAAATCCCGTAGTTTGCTTAAAAGGAGATCGGCTTTCCCTTCAAGCTCCCACGCGTCCGGCAGGTCATTATCCGCCGGCGGAAGATCAAGGAGTTCCAGAGGGAGCTGATAAACATTGGGGGGGCGGGCAGGGGTTTTCTTCTCCTCCCGCGCCGCTTCGGGAAAGAATATGCTTTCAGAACCACCCTGTATCCCCGCTTGGGGTTCCAGAGATTTTAGAGCCTCCGCCTCCCCGTGCATTGAAATAAGCTCCTCAAATTCAGTAACGGGAACACCTATCAGCGGTTCTGACGAAACGGCTTCCTGCGGCTTATCAGACGTATGGAAATGCTGTTGAATAGAATACGGTTCTTCATTTAATTCCCCATGTGAAGGGTTTGGAGGCGGATTTGGAATCTCCGGCAGAAATCCCACAGACTCATCTTCTGTCTGCGGGGGTATTTCGGCTCTCCCGTTTTTGAGGGATGCCGCCGTTTCACCGCTTCTGACGAAAGACGCACTCTCCTCTCTGGTTGTGGGCGGGGTGGGGGTCGGAGGTGTAACCCTGATCGGAGCAAAGGTTATCGGAATCTTAGGTGCGGCAGATTCGCCCTTTACCTGTCCGCTCTTTGAGTTTTCAAGATTTATCTGCTCTCTGGGAGTTTCCGCTCTCTCCGCATCAACTTTGCGGGAGTGCTCCTCAATAAACCGAGCCTCTTCTCTTGCTCTTAAAGCAGCGGCTCTACCTGCCCTATACGATTTTATAAGGCGGGTGAAAAGACCGTCCTTCTCTTTTTTATAACCGGTACCGGAGTGCACTATCGGTTTATCTCTCCTTTCAGCGGCTTTTAAAGCGAAAAATTTTATCACCTGAAGGATTGATATTCTTGTGAGCCATAAGCCGCCCACTAACAGGAATACAACGCACAGGATAGCGCTGCCTGTCTTTCCCAAAATCCCCGCAAGGACTGTTGCCCCCGCAACCCCGAAAACCCCCCCGCTCTTTTTATCCGTAAAGTACGGATCGCTCTCGCCGACTATCCCGCTTAAAACAGAGAGGATAGCAAGTAAAAGCGCGGCAAGGAGGAAAACTATAAACGCTCTGCGAAAGGTGGTTCTTTCGCGGTATAGCTTTATTATCTGTACAAGGATCATTACCCCCGCAAACGGTAGGAAAACAGCAGCCCAACCAAATGCGGAGCCCAATATATCCGCCGCATAAGCACCCGCTTTCCCGAAAATATTATGAACGCTCTCGTTGTAGCGGCTGAAAACGATATTGGAGTAAGAGGGATCCTCTGGAGAATAGGAGAGAACAGAGAGAGTGGTAAAAACCGTTAATATTGCAAAAATAACAAACAGTGCTTCGTAAAAATATATCCTGCGCATAATTTACACCCATAAAATGGCAAAGACACCTAAAATTAAACAGTAGACGGCAAAAAAGTCAAGTTTTGCACGTCTGACGAGATTCATCATAACTCCTATGGAGGCAAACCCCGTAAGAAAGGCGGCGGCCATGGCAACGGCGTAAACCGGAATATTCCCTGCCGTGAGCTCCCCTAAATGGCGCGCCTCTAGGATGCAAGCCCCTGCAACGGCGGGCATGGAGATTAAAAAAGAAAACTCCGCCGCCCGTTCACGGCTTATCCCTGTGGCAAGGGCTGTAAATATGGTGGAGCCGGAACGGGAGAGCCCCGGCAGCACAGCAAAGCCTTGAACAAATCCCACAATCAGTGCCCGCACGGGGCTTACCCGCTCATTATAATTCTGTTTGCCCGATAGATAGAGGAGAATGGAAGTAAGAATAAGCATATACCCCACCACCGCAGGTTTTTCAAAGAGAGAGATAGCAACTTTCTGGAGGGAGAGCCCCATTATTGCCGTGGGGATTGTTGCAATCACAATCCCCCAGAGGAGATCCCGCTCCTCATAGTAGTGTATCTTGAGAGACGAAAAGAAGAAACCTAAGAATGCTTTCAAAAGTTTAAGCACCCTCTTGCGAAAATATAGGAGGAGGGCAAAAAGGGTGGCAAGGTGCAGGAGTGTATCAAAAAGAAGGCCGGGTTGTTCAAAATTATCAAATGTAGATTGCAAAAGCGCAAGATGCCCTGAGCTTGAAATCGGCAGAAACTCCGTAACCCCTTGAACCACCCCTAACAGCAAAGCCTGCAATATATTCAAAACTATCTCCTTAGACCGTTTTTATCATTATCTCCGCCGCCGCCTCTGCAAAATCATCGGAAGAGTTAAAAGATGGAGCTCTCACAGCGTTCACCCCAAGTTTGTCCGCATACGAGATTAAGTCTACATCAATATCGTATAGAGTTTCAATATGATCGTTGATAAAAGATATGGGGTAAATTATCGCGTCTTTAACCCCTTTTGCCGCCAAAGCCGCAATAGCCTCATGAGACGAGGGTTTAAGCCATCTGGCAAACCCAACTCTGCTCTGAAAGCCAACACTTGCTCCCGCAGGCTTTACCTTCTCTGCAATAAGATGAACACACTCCGCTATCTGCTGGGGATACGGATCCCCTTTTTTTACTAGCTTTTCCGGTATTCCGTGAGCGGAAAAGAGGATATGAAGCTCACTAAGGGGTTTTTCCAATATGCGGGCAGCGTATTTTATCCTGTCTGCCGCCGTCTCAATAAAAGACGGAAAGTTATGATAGCCGTTTATCTGAACTATCCTCCTGCTATGCTCTTTAGAGAGAAATTCCGCTGCCGCGCTGTAAAAGCGTTTAAAGGCAATCCCGGTGGTAGCGGAGCAATACTGCGGATACAGGGGGAAAAGATATAGCCGCCTGTAAAGCTCTCTCCCGCCTATCTGTCTGACAGTATCTTTTATATAAGGGCGGAAGTAGCACATACCGACAAATGTATCAAGGGGTATCCCGGTTTTTTCCTGATATATTATCCGCAACTTTGCAAGAAGTTCTTCCGTATGCTTTAACTGTGGGGAACCGCCGCCCATTATCTTATAACGGGGCTTAACCCTTTCCGCTCTCCGTCTTGCTATATAGCCCGCCAATTTCCGCTGTAAAAAAGTGCCGATATGAAAGTCGATCAACTCTCGGTCGGAAAGGATATTAAATAAAAAAGGCTCTATATTCCCTTCATTCGATGGTCCGCCCATGCCAAGAGCTATAACGGCATCTTTCATTCCCGCCACTGAACATGCCTTATAAGTGCCTTCACATTCTCCGTAGGGGTTGAGGGGAGGATCCCATGGCCTAGATTAAAGATATGCCCGTGTTCTAACTTCCTGCCGGCATCTATTACGGCATCTGCCGCTTTAATTAGGTTTGCGGGATCAGATAAAAGAACGGCGGGATCAAGGTTGCCCTGCAGGGGGTATCTCCTTTCCAAAAGCTCATCCGCCAGTTCAAGATCGGTAGTCCAGTCAACCCCGATACACTTTACCGAAAGCCCTTTCATATGCCTGAAATGTCCCGCGCCCGCCTTTGCAAAATAGATAACGGGGGCTCCTTTCAGGTTGTTCGTCAGGCGGCGAAGATACGGCACAACAAATTCCCCGTAATCTGACGGAGAGAGCACCCCAGCCCAAGTGTCAAATATCTGAACGGCATCCGCCCCCGCGTCAATCTGGGTTTGAAGATAACGAATCATAGAATCAGTCAGTTTTTCCATTAAGAGGCGGTAAGCATGAGTATTGGAATACATCAGCTTTTTTATCTCAAGAAAATCTTTACTCCCCCTCCCTTCCGTAAGGTAGCACGCCAGAGTAAACGGAGCCCCGCAAAAACCTATTAGGGGAACTTCAAGCCTTGCTTTGAGGAGACGGATTGAGTTAAAGAGAAACGGGAGGTCGGAAAGGGGAGAGAGAGTTTTTAACCGTTCTGCTCCCGCCAGATCCCGCACGGGGTTCTTTATAACCGGAGCGGGGTTGAAATCAAGCCCTGCGCCCATAGGTTCAATAGGGACAAGAATATCGGAGAATAGGATCGCCGCATCCACCCCTAAAAGCTCCACAGGTTGCAAAGTAACCTCACAGGCAAGCTCTGGAGATTTGCATAGTTCCAGAAAAGATACCTTCTCCCTTACTGCTCTGTATTCAGGCATATACCGCCCCGCCTGCCTCATAAGCCATATGGGCGGGGTTGGCGGTTTTGCTCCCTCCAAAACGGAGAGGAGTTTGCTGTTAAAAGCCATAATGCCTCATAATTGTTTATTTAATTAGTTCAGACAAAATAAAGGATTTCCTGCAAAATAGCAAGTTTTAGGTTGTTGTTCTCCGGATGGTTAGGCGGGATAGCTGGTATGGATTGCATATCACGTTTTAACTCTTTTTACCTTCTTTAATACTTCTTCCACGGCTAACGGATCCACAGTGGTGTTATAGCACGGACCGTTGGGCTGTTCGTTTAAGATTCCTATCACGGGAAGCCCCAGAGTGTCTTTTATCCCGCTCATAAGATCTTTTTCGCAAGCCACAGCCAAAATTAAATCCGGCTGTTTTTCTTTCACTGCAAGGCGCGCCATTGTTCCTCCGGTGGAAACGAACATATCAAAGGCAAAACGCTCCGACATCGCCAAAAAAGAGGATATAACGCACTTTCCGCATTTGCGGCAGTTATTGACGCTGGTTGTAAGCTTAAATACGCAGGACGCAAGTTGAATACAGTGGGGGAGGAGGATTAAAACCCTCTTTATATTCCCTCTGTTTTTTTCCAGGGTTTTCTCCACATAATCGTTGCTCAGCAGAATAAAAGAGCGGGCAAGTTTATTGCTGTCAAAACCGATCCGCCTCCCCAGCGAATCGGCAAATTTTGTCATATATTTTATAACAACTTTTCTGGCGGGGATTACCCCTTCTCTCCTTAAAAGCACAGATACGGTGAGGATTGCCGCATATATAATGCCCGCCGATATGAGAACCATAAAAGCGTATGCGGCATACTCCCGCAAAGGGGGATACCAACGGGAACATGCGGTCATAACGGTGAAAACTCCCGCTGCAAAAAGCCCTCCCATGATCCCCCCTGTAAGGTATAGGATAGATAGCAGCGTAAAATCGCTGTAGCGGTTAGCCAAGTTTATCTCCCGCTTTGAGTTTATATCCCGCCAAAAAATCGCAGACACTCATCCGCCGCTTTCCTTCCAACTGCACCTCGTTTATGCGGAGTATCCCTACGCCCGTCATAACATCAAAAGAGGTTTTCCCAACCGTTTTTATCTCCCCCTGAGTTTGACATACCCCCTCATCCTCCGCTTCCGCCGCAAAAATCTTAAAAATGCGTCCGTCAAGGTATGTATAGGCGGATGGCCAAGGGAGGAATGCACGGATTTTCCGCTCAATTGCAACCGCGCTTTCCCGCCAATCTATAAGTCCCATCTCTTTATTTAGGAGAGGGGCAGTGGTTGCATTATCCCCCTGAGGCGCGGGGGTTATGGATTTATACTCTCTAATGGTTTTCACCAAGAGCGCCCCGCCGATTTCCGCAAGCTCTGCCCCCAGCAAGACGGCGTCTTTTTTGCCGATCTTTACCCGCTCCGCAAGGAGTATATCTCCGGTATCCATCCCTTCGTCCATTTTCATAGAGGTAACGCCCGTGAACTCATTCCCGTTTAAGATTGCCCAATTCACTGGAGCCGCCCCCCTATACGCGGGGAGGAGGGAGTAATGCAGATTTATCGGAGCGTATTTTGGAATGGCAAGGATTGAGGGCGGGAGTATCTTTCCGTATGCCGCCACTGCAAAAAAATCCGGTTCCAGCGATTTTAAAAGAGCTTCAGTTTCCGGATTATTCCTTATTTTTTCCGGTTGATAAACCTCTATTCCGTGTTTCCCCGCAAACTTTTTAACGGGGGTGGGGTGAACAATATTCCCCCTTCCCTTTGGCTTATCTGGTTGAGAGATAACAAGGGGGATGTCAAACCCCGCCGCTGTAAGCGCCGCAAGCGGAGGAACTGCAATCTCTGGAGTGCCGAAAAAGATTATTCGCATATTCACCTTATTTTTGCCGTTCAGTTATTTTAAACAGGCATTTTTAAAATATTGAAAACTCGGGCGATTTATTATATTCAACATTAGCCACTGATAAGTTCCGGCAAACGGGCAAAAAATATTTGTTTGCGGGGTTCGGTTTTTAAAAATTTGGAAACATCTCTCCCGCCGCCGTGATAAGAGTGAACGGCAAAAGTATCGCCATCGCCTATCAATTGCGGTATTAACATTTTCAATGAATTGGCGCTTGACTGGTCTTCAGCAAGAAAAACAAAATGCATTATTCTTTATCCAAATATTCACTATACCAGAGACTGCCAAGCGACAAGCCTTCTGCCACAAGATTAATAATTACCAGATCATCACTGGCACGTTGAATTACAGAAAAACCGTCCTCTCCTTTTTTAAGTCTCCAGGCTTCATCCGGGGAGAGAGCGTCAACAAGATAGGGTTGATGTGTTGTCATAAATATCTGCGATCTGTTTTTTTCAACAGTGTAAGCTCTAAACTCTTGGATAAGCGTTTCAAGCAGCTTATGATAAAGCCCGTTTTCCGGTTCTTCAATACCAAGAAACGGAGGCGGCACCGGATTATGCATTAGGAGTAAATAAGAAAATACTTTTAAAGTTCCGTCTGACATCTTTTGCACATAAAATGGAGCCTTAAACCCTCTGTCGTTGAACTTCATAAGGAACCGCCCATCCGGAGAATTTTCCGTTTCTATTCTATTAATGCCTGGGATTTTTGAAGTGATGTTGTTCAAGATTTCATTAAATCTTTCAGGATGTTCCCTTTCCATGAACTGAACTACATTACTGAGATTATCGCCATGAAAATTTAAATGTTTTTGCGGACCGGACAGCGGCAGATTGCGCGCCGCGTCTGGTGTAAAATAGGAAAGATACCACCCTTCAATGAATCTTCTAAATGCGGAGATACGGGGGTGTTGTTTCAATGATCCAAGCGCCGCTATCCCCAAATTGCGTTTATCACTCAATTCAACTTTTTCTGTTTCATCTGTTTCTTTGTATTTTTGGATCAATGTTTGTATGCCGTCTTTATCATTATCCTGAGTGGCGGCATGTTCGTCCTTCCAAATAATGCCTTTGCCATCCTCAAGCCTTAAAAATGAAAATGGTCTGCCTCTGGAATCTTGCCCTTTTCTTCGCTGGCGCAACCTCTCTTTGCGAACAAAAGGCCTTTCACTATCATCCAAAACTATAGAAATTTTATAGGTTATCGGACGTTCCCGGTTTTCTTTATAATATATTTCAAATTCAATCGGTTCCGATGAACCTTGCGAACAGAGTCTTTTATATCCGCCGCGGTTGCGCAGATCACAGGCTTCTTCCACGCCTATCATAAGACAATCTGAGAGAAATCCGAAAGCGTCAAATAAAGTGCTTTTACTCGCACCATTTTTCCTTATTACAACTGTTATGGGGGTTAAAGGGGCAGTCTTCTTGTTCCATAATTTTCCCAATGTTATCTCTTTCAATGGCCCATAGTTTTTTATTTTAAAGCCTTCTATTATAGCCATTATGTGCTCCGTCCTCAGAATATAACAAACACAGCAAATATTGACAAGTCAATTCGTTATAAACAGACTCCTCTTTTTTTCTTGACCGTATTTCACTTGAGAGGTTATATTATGCGGCAGAGTTTGCCGTGAGAAAAATAATGAGAGAAAAAACATGTATAAGCGCGTGTCCGTGGTGGTTTTGTCCCGTTTTTGACAATATTATCCGTGAGCGGTTTCAGAAGCCGTTTGATTTTTTAACCCCCCTTGTTAAAGCCGGCTTTAGAGTGTTGGATATAGGTCCGGGGCGCGGATATTGCACATTCCCCCTTGCAGCGCTTATTAAACCGGACGGAATTGTTTACGCACTGGATATTCAAAAAAAGATGCTTGATATTCTGCAAAAAAGAGCCGTAAAGGGCGGTTACTCAAATGTTATCACGCATCTTTACGATGGCAAAGATTTCAACCTTCAAGAAGAGTTTGACTTCGTAAATCTATTCTGGATGTTTCACGAAATCCGGAATAAAGATACCTTCTTAAAAGAGTTAAAGAGGGTATGCAAAGCCGGATGCAGTATATTATTGACCGAACCTTATATTCACGTCAGTAAAAAGGAGTTTGGCAAGTCCGTTCAGCTTTTTCAGGATAACGGCTTCAATGCGATCAATATGGTAAAGATACGGTTTAGCAGGGCGGTATTATTTGAAAAAAATTAACCCAGCAACTCTTTAACCTTGCCTGCAACCTCCGCCAATTTAACCGTTAAAATCCCGCTGTCTCTCCGCAGCTTAATCTCTGCACACCCGTTTTTATAACTCTTCTCTCCCACCGTTATTCGCACGGGATACCCTATCAGGTCGGCATCCGAGAGTTTTACTCCCGCCCTCTCATCACGGTCGTCTATTATGGCCTCCACCCCTTTCGCAATAAGCTCGGAATATATCTTTTCCGCCGCGCGGGAGATCTCCTGTGAGTTTGCGTTTAAGGCAAAAACCACTGCCTCAAACGGCGCTATCGGGGCTGGCCAGATTATTCCGGCATCATCGTGGTTCTGCTCTATGGCGGCGGCGGCTATCCTTGAAACCCCAATCCCATAGCACCCCATGTCTATCGGTTTTTTTAGTCCGTCCGCATCTGTAAAATATGCCTTCATACTCTTGGAGTATTTGGTGCCGAGATAGAATATATGTCCTACCTCTATCCCGCGGGTTATGGTATAGCGCCCGCCGCACTTGGGGCATTTATCCCCCGGCATCGCGGCGCGGAAATCCCCGGTGCCGTCCGCCTTAAAATCTATGTTCAGCCTTGCGCCAGTTATATGCAGATCCTTCTTGTTCCCCCCAACTACCATGGCGGGAAGTTTTTCCACAGAATAATCAACATATATAGGGATTTTAAGGCCGATTGGGCCGGAAAAACCCACAGCGCCGCTTACAGCTTTAATATCCTCCGCTTCAGCCAACTCCGCGAAGGGCGCCCGAAGGAAGTTTTTTACTTTTGTAAGGTTCACCTCATGCTCGCCGCGCACCAGCACTGCAACCAAGTTATCCTCAATTTTTAGAATCAATGTCTTTACCACCGCTTGAACAGGGACTTTTAAGAAGTCCGCCACATCTTTTACCGTGTGCATATTGGGGGTAATCACTTCTGCCGCTTTGGCGGAGGGAGGTATTACGCCCTCCGGTTCTATCGGGAGAGCGGCAGCTTTTTCAAGGTTTGCCGCATAATTGCAGGAATCGCAGCTTATAACTGCGTCTTCCCCGGTTTGTGCCAAAACCATAAACTCATTGGAAAGATCCCCGCCGATGGGACCGCTGTCGGCATCTATCATCTTATATTTAAGCCCGCAGCGTTCAAATATCTTGCAATAGGCTCTGCGCATCTTTTCATAGCTTACGGCGGCGGCTTTTTCATCAACATCAAACGAATATGCATCTTTCATAATAAATTCCCGCGCCCTCATAACGCCGAAACGGGGGCGCACCTCATCACGAAACTTCCCTTGAATGTGATAGAGGTTTACGGGCATCTGCTTATACGATTTAATAAAACTTCTTGCAATCTCGGTTATAACTTCCTCGTGGGTCGGACCCATACAGTAGTCTCTCCCATGCCGATCTTTAAAGCGAAGGAGCTCTTTGCCGAATTTATTCCAACGCCCGCTCTCTTCCCATATCTCCGAAGGTTGAACGGCGGGCATCAAGAGCTCTATCGCCCCCTCCTCGTTCATACACTCCCGCACTATCTGCTCTATCTTTCTGATTACCCTATATCCCATAGGGAGATATGTAAATATTCCCGTGGCGAGCTTGCGGATCATGAACGCGCGCACCATTAGAATATGACTTAAAACCTCCGCTTCAGAGGGCGCCTCCCGTCCGGTATTCAGAAAAAAATTGCTCACTCTCATTAATATTAACCTCCCAAACTTTAATTTAAACTGCAAACCGGACCCTAATTAGATTTTTGCCGCCTGCGGATTCCGTTTCCCAAATCTCTCCTAAAATCTCTTTAATAAAGAGGGAAGAGTATAAAAATATTATATCATTGTCTGGCATTTCCTGCAAATCACCTCCTTTGAAGGAGAAGGCGGCGGTATATTCAAGGGTGTCCGCCGTAAGCGAGATCTCAAATTCCCCGGCAGCTTCCGAAATTTGCTCCATAACTCTGGTAAAAATCTCTTCCAGCTCCTCCGGATAACCCTCCAGGATAATATCTTTTGAGGCAGCGTCTTCCGTTAAACAGGCTGCAACTCCCAAGCGTTTAAGGGAGGTTTTTATCAGAACGTTGGGAGAGAAGGTTTTAGGCGTTTCATTAAACTTAAACATCCTCTCAAAATAGGAGAGGTTTAATATGTCACGGGCACATTTCTGAATTAGGCGTCCGCCGGAGTTCTTTTCCGCCGCTTCAAATATCTCTCTGCAGCGGCTTTCAGAAAAGACGGCCAGATATTTAAAGATATTCCCCATCCCGTTCAATCGGGCGGAGCGGAAACGGTCAAGGCGTTTGCGCTCCGCGGCGTTTCGGCGGAAAAATGAGTGAACCTCATCTTCCCTCTTAATGCCGATACCGCCCTTAGCTGGGAGTTCGCCGCCGCCTGAAACCCATCCGGTTATATCTTCAAATACAGAGAGAACTCCAAGTATTTCCCCGCATGCATCCATATTCGGAATCTTATTTATATGATAAACCTTCTCCGCTTGCCCTCGTATGGAAAAAGAGTGTTCTCCGCTGTAATATTTTATCTCTCCGCTTAATATGCCGGCATCTTCCTTAAAGAACGCCGCGTGAAGTTGGGGAGGGAAGAGTTCATCCCCGGTTCGCCCCAAAATCTCTTTTGACGCCAACCCTAACATTATCTGGGCGGATATATTTGCTTTTACAGCAGTTCCGCTTATATCTGTCAATATAAATGCGGAAGGGAGACTATTGAGTATAAAAGAGGAAACCTCTAACTCTTTTAAGTTGAGCAGATATCTGTTTGCGTATTTATCCACATTGGAAAAGCACGCAAGGGCGGCGGAAGACGAGAGACGCTTAATAAAAAGTGATACCCATATCTCGGCGTTATTGACGGCAAGCCGCACATGCTGATAGCTGACACAATCAGAATTTTTAAGCTCATCTATAATCCGCTCACGGTAAACTTCCGAGATTCGTGTAAAAAATGGGGTTCCCTCCGCTTTACCCCCCTCTCCTTCACGCAGCATAAGCTCCCCGCGTGGGTTTGCAAGGAGGATAGACCCGTCTTTAAGGCTTATAACCGCAAGCCCCGAATAGGCATTATCAAAAATATCTTTATAAACCCCGTTTCCA